>JAJBBL010000019.1 GCA_020532365.1 Candidatus Cloacimonadota bacterium
ATATGGTTCAAGCTGGCGTCGGCGTAGTCCTTGGTCTCGCCCTCTCTAAGGCAATTAAGCGGGCGTATCCCCCCGTCAGTAGTCTCTCTTGGTAAAAGGTCTTCTATGAACAACCGCATTAGCATCATCGATTATGGTAACGGCGACGCCCTTAGCCTCGCTCGAAAGATTCGCTCCTTTGGCTTTTACAGTCGAATATTTCCGTATACGATCAAGGGTGATGAACTCCGAGTATTTAATCCTTCGGTAACCCTTCACCTTACCGAAGAAGAGGTGACTACACTCACTACCGGTGTAGAGCGACGGGTGAGTGATTTCACTGATGATGAATTGAAGGCATTCTTACTCGCTCATGCCACTCCATCGTGGACGATGGAGTCGTATGCAGAGCACCTCATCACCGAGATTAAAGAAACTGTCGGCGATAGGCGAGTTCTCCTGGGCCTTAGTGGGGGAGTTGATTCATCGGTGTGTGCTCGCCTCATCCATAAGGCGGTTGGTGATCAACTGACGTGTGTCTTTGTCGATCACGGGCTCTTGCGGAAGAATGAAGGCGCTCAGGTGAGGGCTCTCTTTGAAGAGACGTATCACATTCCCCTCATCTACGTTGAAGCCGAAGAAATCTTCCTGAGGGAGCTGAAGGGTATTACTGACGCTGAAGAGAAGCGAAAGACGATCGGGCGCCTCTTTGTCGATACGTTCTACGCTGAAGGGCGAGCGATACCAAACATCGCCTTCTTAGCCCAAGGAACAATCTACCCCGATATCGTCGAATCTGTTCAACTCGATGGGTCGCTTGCGATCAAGAGCCACCACAACGTTGGCGGTCTTCCCGCCGATCTTTCATGGCAGCTCCTAGAGCCCTTAAAAGAGCTCTTCAAAGATGAAGTACGCGCCCTTGGTCGGGTTCTTGGCCTTCCGGATTTACTTCTGAACCGCCATCCCTTCCCTGGCCCTGGCTTAGGGGTTCGCTGTATCGGTGAACTAACAAAAGAGCGCCTTGATACCCTGCGCGAGGTTGATGCAATCTACATCGATGAGATTCGTAGCGCTGGTCTTTACGATGAGATCTGGCAAGCTATAGCCACCCTCCTGCCCGTTAAGTCCGTCGGAGTAAAGGACGGTAGGCGAGTTCATGAAGAGGTGTGTACCCTCCGGGCGGTTAACTCTACCGATGCAATCACCGCTGAGATCTATCCCTTTAGCCATGAGTTTATGAATACAGTTGTCCTTCGTATCCTCGCCGAAGTCCCCACAGTAAGTCGAGTCCTCTGGGATATATCTCCCAAACCCCCAGCAACGATTGAGTGGGAGTAGCCCTTGTTGCTAGGAATTAAAACCTCCTGAAAGCTGGAAAACATCAGATAATAGTTTAATTTTGGCATAAGATTGTTGAAATTTAAACAATAACATGCTAAAACTAAACTACACCTATGGTGTTAAAGAGGTTACTGTATGGACGCGTATAGACAGTTAGCTCGATATCCAATCTTCACTGCTGGTGATGTTGAAGAGCTGACTGGGAACAAAAACACAGCATATTCTTTGATTAAGAGTCTGATAAAACGAGGGCTCGCCCGAAAAATACGAAATAATCAGTATTCTCTTGTAAATCCAGCTACTGATCAACTGGTTGCGAATAAATACCAGATTGCATCTTCGATTACACCAACTTCATATATTTCCCACCACAGTGCATTTGAATATTACGGATTGAGTAATCAAGTATATAACGAGCTGTATGTTTCATCGAAAACTAAGTTCTACTCTTTTGAGTACGAAGGGATAACATATACATATGTTGCATCACGAATGGATGAGGGGATTGTTGAAGCAAAAAATATCAAAGGGGTAGTCATTACGGATTTAGAAAGGACTGTCATCGACAGTATCCATGATGTTAACAAAATAGCGGGCTTTGAGGAGCTGCTCAATTGTATCGAGGGGGTACAATATCTCGATGAGTCCAAAATAAAAAAATATCTACAGGGGTACAATAAGCAGATCCTATTTCAAAGATCAGGCTTTATTTTTGAACATCTCCAACCTACACTAGGTGTATCAAGTGACCTCATCGAATATTGCAACCGAAGGGTAGGATTGAGTAAAAGATACCTCATTAATGATGCACATGGGCGATCTACTTTCAACAGAAAATGGAATTTGATGGTGCCAGATGAAATATATTCAATGATGGGAAAAGAAGGTGATGACTTTGTTTAAACATGACAATACATTTCTGAGCCAGCAGGCCAAAGACCTTGGTTTTATTCGAGATACGTATGAGAAGGTAGTAAGACTCACCGATGTTTTAGAATTTTTGAATAATAATCCCTTACTCAAAAAAAGCTTGGCCTTGAAAGGCGGAACAGCCATCAATTTTACAATTTTTGATCTTCCAAGGCTTTCGGTGGATATAGATTTGGACTATCTCATTTCTAATAGTAGAGAAGAAATGCTTGAACAAAGGCAAATGATTAATGTAGCAATCGATCGATTTATGGTTTCACAGGGATATCAAAAAAATTCCAGATCAAAAAATCCTCATAGTTTAGATTCTTGGATTTATGATTATACTGGTGTTAGCGGAAATAAAGATAATATCAAAATTGAAATAAACTATTCCCTCCGAGCGCATATCTTTCATCCAGAAGAAAGACTAATTATACCCGAAAATATTGGGTCCAAAGAAAAGATTAAAATACTGAACCCTCTTGAGATATATGGTAGTAAAATTAATGCATTGCTGAGCAGAGCCGCTGCCAGGGACTTATATGACACAAAAAATATGATATCACATTGCCTGTTCAATCCTGTAGAAGAGGAACTGTTAAGGAAGTGTGTTGTATTTTATATGGCCATATCTTCTCAAAGGATAAATAAAAAATTTAGTGTAGAGGCAATACACTCTATCAATCAGAGAAAAATAAAAACAGAATTATATCCGGTTATCAAGAATTCAGATAAATTCAATTTATTAACCACAAAGGAAATGGTTGTCGAATATATTTTGAATTTAATGGAACTATCAAAAGATGAAAATAAATTCTTAGACCAGTTTGAGCATGGGAACTATGTTCCCGAATTATTATTTGAGGATGAAAAGATTATTGATAGAATCAAAGGCCATCCAATGGCTTTATGGAAGACAAAATCATATTAATTATTTACTGTTAACAATTTCCAGACTTTAAGAAATCGCCACCTAAAACTTTAAAATTCGGTAATCCTTAACTTTAACTACAAGGCAACTCAGGATTACTACATGCGTTTAAAACGCCAAATTACTGATACCTTACTTCGCTACGTAGCTCAGTTTCCCGTTGTTGGTATTACTGGTCCTCGGCAGAGTGTAAAAACTACGTTCGGCGATACGGGAGCTGGAGAAGATAGAAATAAGCCGAGGATACGATGGTGTCTATAGACGCGACCATGCCGTTACAAAACGACAGAAGGACATCCTCAGGTGCTTTGGCATGGATGCTGACATGGTCAAGCTCATAGCTGAGGAAATTAGCAACATCCTCACCACACAGGAACGAGAAAAGGGGAACACCTAAGATGGCCAGGCCGAAGAAAATCGAGGTAATAGAAACTAGAATCGAGAACGCCGAGCAGCGGATCAGGACCCTCAAGGCTCAATGTGACGACGCCCTTTCAGAACTAAAGGCACTTTTAGAGGAACAGCAGAGAATTCATGCAGAGAAATTGCTTAAGGCAATTGCCAAAAACGGCAAGAGTTTTGACGAGGTCCTTAGGCTGATTGAGCTTTGAGGTTTAATTTATCGGGAAATTGATAATTAATACTTTAATATAAATATGGTAGTAACTTTAAGAAAACTTAATACAAACTTTAAAGTTTCGACTGTATTGACTTTAAGAATGTTGTATTTTAGAATTCTTATATGCTTATAAAACGCCAAGCAGCCGATACTCTACTTCGCTACGCAGCTCAGTTTCCCGTTGTTGGTATTACTGGTCCTCGACAGAGTGGAAAAACTACGCTCGCAAAAATGGTATTTCCCGATAAGCCGTATGTAAGTTTTGATGATACGCGCTTTCGCGAGCTCGCTGCTTCCGCTCCAGCAGATTTTCTTCTCGCCTTCCCAGAGGGAGTTATCATTGATGAAGCCCAAAAAGTCCCCAACATCTTTGATGCTATTAAACTTGTTGTTGATAAAGAGCCCGAGCACGCTGGAAAGTATATCTTAACTGGTTCGAGTCAATTCATTTTGCACAAGAATATGTCTGATAGTCTTGCCGGTAGAGCGGTGTTTTTAAAACTTTTACCTTTTTCCATTGGCGAATTACAGCAAGGCCAAATCCGATTGGATAATCCATATGAAATGGCGTTCAACGGGTTCTACCCGCCCCTATATGACCAACGGCGAAGCTTTATCCCCACAGATTGGTTTGAGGCGTACATTGATATGTATCTCGATTTGGATGTTCGTGACCAAATAAATCCTTCCAATATCGCTTCCTTTAGAAAACTCATACAACTCTGTGCCACTATGAGTGGGCAGCTCTTATCTATGAATTCAATGGCTAAGCACCTAGGCGTTTCCGTTCCAACAGTTAAAAGTTGGCTCTCAATTCTTGAAACGTCTTACATCATCCATTTTTTACAACCCGATTCCACGAATCTGGGTAAAACCCTCGTAAAGACTCCAAAGCTTTATTTTGTTGACCCAGGTCTCCTCTGTCATTTTTTACGATTAGAGTCAAAGGAAGATCTCATTCTTAGTCCATTTAAAGGTAATGTGATCGAGACATTTGCTGTTTCTGAGCTTCTGAAAAGTCGAATGAACCAAGGTAAAAAAGCTAACTTAACGTTTTATCGGGATAAAAACCAGCTGGAAGTGGATATCATCGGGGAGTGGAAACACTCATTTGCCATAGAGATTAAAAGCGATAGTGAAACTGAGAAGAAGCTTTCGCACGCCGTTCGAAAATATTTGGCCCTTCGAACGGATGTTCCGGTAACCGGGGCGGTATTTTATTTAGGAAGTATTGCCGGCAAGTTCAATGGGATCAATTACGTCCCTTGGAAGCAGTGGGGAGATTTTATTTCTCACTAACGGGTACACATCCAAAAATCCAATTCCTTTATCACCTATACTAGGACTATTTTTCCTTCTTTATTTGGGGCAGTGATGTTCGAAGTTTAGAAACTTTGCTCATCGGCTCTGCTGTCAGAAGATTTAGACAGGTGGGAAGATGTCTATTGTCATAGGTCGTTGACAGATTTTCAGAAAATGATAGAAACCTCTCAAATTCTAGTGAATTTGAATGATCTCTCTGACCTAAGTCAGAAGAGACTGAGGGAAAAGATTGAGAAAGTGATGTGAGAAGTTGTGTTTTGGGCTCAGATGAAATAACACTTCTTCTAACATATGACATTTAATATATTCTTATAATATAACGATTTACGTATAAT
>JAJBBL010000033.1 GCA_020532365.1 Candidatus Cloacimonadota bacterium
ATTTTCAGTGATTTAAGTTCAGCAGATACTTCCGTCACTTCGAAGAGGAGAGCCCCTTCTCTTATTTTAGCGAAAGTGATATCGATATCTTTATCTGAAGTACCCGTTTCATCTATGTTTAGAGGGATTTCTATACCAATTTCGAGGGGTGGTATAGGAAGTAATGTTGTACTCTTAGGGTCTATTTTCAAAAAGTGTGATGGATCTTCTGTTTCAAGTTCATCTTCAAAGATTAGCTTAAATTCTTCGTTTTCAATAATCAAGTTTTCGCCGTCTGCCAAATCTCTGATGTCATATCTTTTGCTCATCAAGGGTACGTTTAGATCAACATTCCAGCCTAACCCTTCAAAAGGCTTAGGGATAGCACATTGGCTCAAAATAATGGTAAGTAATAAGAGGACGACAAATATTAAGATTTTCGTTCTCATACGTTAACACTCCTTACTTTGTATTTCAAAATTCCTGGTTAGCTTTGACGGTAAATCGTTCCATATTCTCGTCAAACGATATATTTGGCATTCTGTTGCCAAGCTTTCTCTCTAATTTTTTGAGCAAACTCCTGCCGTGACCATACAATAGGCTCTCATCCTTATTGGATACGCACAGATTGTTGTGAAAGGTGGTGGAGTCAACTATTTTTCTATACAAGATGTGTTGATAGACCAGTTCAGCAAACGCTGGGTGGTATGGTCCAGCAATTACTTGATCATCTTTATAAGAGACGTCGGAGTGGAGCCCCATTTTGATTACTTTAAGCCGTGCATTTTCAAAGATACTATATGCCTTACTCGTTATTACAATAGCCTTTGAGAGCGATAGAGGTATGTATACTCCCATCAAATACTGTTCTTCCAGTTCCGTGCCTTTTAGGACTAAAGTTGGGTAAATTCTGATATAATCAGGGGTACAGTTTATGGTGGTTTCGACAGTTTGACTCCAATTACAAAAAGTGTCACCGGGGAGTCCAGGCATTAGTTGTATTCCGAGCTTAAACTCTTTATTTCGGATAAGTTGACAGCTTTCAACCGCTTGCTGAGAGGTATACGGTCGTTTAGTAGCCTTCAGTACGTGATCAGAGAAGCTTTGGATACCGAGCTCGATAGTATTTATGGAAAAAGAGCGACAGAGTTCAAGAGTTTCTTGGTTAATACCGTCAGGCCTGGTAGAGATTCTAATTCCTTTGATATAGGGGATGAATCGGGCTATTTTGTTGATCAATCTTTTCTGCTCTGTGATTGGTAGTAGAGTGAAAGAGCCTCCATAAAAGGCAATTTCGCGGTCAAAATTAGGGTTGTTGACTATAAACTCTTCGATTTTTGGAATTAGCGTATCAATGTCTACTTTTTCAGTTCTTGTAATTAGCTCCTGTTGGCAGTAAATGCAGCGTGTTTCACATCCACCGAAAGGGATAAATATTGGATAGATTTTCATAAATCCAGCTTTAGGCAGCCTTCTTTAGCTGCATTTTGTTCCGCCTCTTTTTTAGAAAATCCTGAGCCAATTCCCACCTCTTCGTCCATTACGGAGACGACAATGGTAAATAGCTTATGGTGGTCAGGTCCCTCTTCCGAGACCACTTGATAGTGTGGGACACGTTGGTATTTAGATTGGCTATATTCTTGCAGAATGCTTTTATAATTGGTATGAATATCGCAAGCGACCTCTTCTTGGAACCCATCTAATATATTGGCTTTGATGAATTTACGCGCCTTGCCAAGCCCGCCATCTAAATAAATGGCACAGATTAACGACTCCATCATATTTGAGAGGATTGATTTCTTTTCGTAGCCACGATTTCGGTACTCATCTTCACCGAGGATGATACATTCACCTAAGTTAATAAGCTTAGCTTTGCAAGCAAGATAGTTTTCGGAGACTATTTGTGACTTTAATTTTGAGAGATATCCTTCACTTTTTTGGGGGAAGAAAGTGTATAGGTGTTCTACTGTAATTAGCTCTAAAACGGCATCACCAAAGAACTCCATTCGCTCGTACTCACAAGGGGCGTTACCATTATTGTTTTTAGACCTTACATAAGAGGTATGTGTCAAGGCCATTTGCAGAAGTTTCTTATCTTTAAAGGTGTGTGAGATTCGCTTTTGTAGGAGGTTTAATTGCTCTTGCTGATGTTCGTCGAGTTCGGACAGAGTATTAGAGCTTTTTATAAAAAGATTTTTAAGGAGCTTCATCTATATCTACCAGTTAATTCCTTCCTGTAAAATAAAAGCAGAGGATAAAAGCTATCCTCTGCTGGTTAAAGTAAACGGTTATTGCTCGTAACGTTTTAATACCAAGACACTGTTATGTCCACCGAATCCGAGCGAGTTACTAATTGCATACTCAACATCATGTTCTATTGCTTTGTTGGGCACGTAATTTAGGTCACAATCGGGATCTGGAAACTCATAGTTAATGGTTGGGTGAACTTTACCTGTCGCCATAGCTTTCAAGCAGGCAATTGCCTCGATTCCTGCAGCTGCGCCAAGAGTGTGCCCTAACATTGACTTAGTAGAGTTTATTTTGAGTTTATATGCATACTCCCCAAAAGTGTTTTTAATTGCTGCTGTCTCAGTTTTATCGTTAAGTGGAGTTGAAGTGCCGTGAGCACTTACTAAGTCGACCTGTTCAGGTTTGATTCCGGCATCTTTTAACGCTGCTTCCATTGCTTGAGAGGTACCTTCTCCTGTTTCTACCGGTGCGGTAATGTGGTGAGCATCTGAGCTCATTCCAAAGCCGACAACTTCACCGTATATTTTAGCGTTTCTCTTTAAAGCGTGTCCGAGTTCTTCGAACACTAAGAGTGCAGCACCTTCACCCATTATAAATCCGTCACGCTCCTTATCGAAGGGTCGGCACGCTTTTTGTGGGTCGTCATTTCTAACACTTAGCGCTCTCATAGCGCAGAAACCGCCAACTGCGAGCGGTGTTACGGCAGCTTCACAGCCACCGGTTAAGATAATGTCTGCATCACCGTATTGGATTGCTCTTAAGGCGGATCCCATTGCGTGATTGGCGGAAGCACAAGCGGTTACTGTTGTATAGTTCACACCTTTAAGTCCGTAGTCTATGGAGAGTTGAGCTGCCGCAATATTAGAAATCATTTTAGGAATAAAGAAAGGGCTGATACGTCGTGGTCCACCCTTAAACATTTTATTAGCCTCTTCTTCGAAGGTCATAATTCCACCGATACCGGCGCCTAAGATAACACCAAAGCGTGTAGGATCGAAGCTTGATTTCAAAATCATTGAGTCTTCCATTGCTTCTTTGCCGGCAATGCAAGCGTATTGGGTGTATAGATCGAGCTTTTTTACCAGTTTGCGATCAAAGTAGTCAACCGGATCGTAATCTTTAATCTCGGCCGCTATTTTACTGGTCAAATCAGTCGTGTCGAACTTTGTAATGTGTGAGATACCACTCTCGCCTTGGAGCAGCTTTTCCCAAGTCTCATCGACATTTTTCGCCAAAGCGTTAATGGCTCCGAGCCCAGTGATTACTATTCGTCTTTTATTCATTAAACTTACCTCTTATAGAATGTATTCAAGATTTTGCCCATTCACAGCAACAAAGGGGGGGTGTAAAAGGGCAAGAATGAAATTATATCCCAAAATAAAAAAGGAGCTACTCAGCTGTATGTTTTCAACTGAGTAGCTCATAATGCTTAATTAAGTCTTGATGTAAGGTAATTTACAGCATCGCCGACTGATCTGAGTTTTTCAGCTTCGTCGTCTGGAATACTTAAGTCAAAGTCCTCTTCGAACTTCATAATTAGTTCCGCTGTATCAAGTGAATCTGCACCAAGGTCTTCGATAAATCTTGCTTCTAAGGTAACTTCACCTTCATCAACACTAAGTTCATTGACTATTATTTCCTTTACTTTTGAAAATATGTCCATTTAAATCCTCCAATTTAGTTTAGGTAATTAAGCCACCATCAACATTGATGGTCTGGCCTGTTATATAACTGGCCTCATCGGAAGCCAGGAATAAACATAAGTTAGCTACATCGTTGATCGACCCCATTCTTTTGAGTGGGATTGATTCGAGATACTTGCTAACGACCCCTTCTGGTAGTATAGCTGTCATCTCAGTCTCAATAAAACCGGGCGCTATAGCGTTGACTCTGATATTACGTGAGGCAAACTCTTTAGCGGTAGATTTAGTAAAGGCTATTACGCCACCTTTTGAGGCTGCATAGTTAGCCTGTCCGGCATTACCACTAATTCCGATTACAGAGGCAACGTTGATGATTACACCGTCACGCTGTTTGAGCATATAGCGAGAGGCTTTTTGAGTACTGATAAATGTTCCTTTTAAGTTCACGTCGAGTACACGATCCCAGTCTTCTTCAGACATTTTTAGTACGAGTGTATCTCTGGTGATTCCAGCGTTATTGATCAAAACATCAATTCGCCCATGTTCTTCTACTATTTGTTTAAAGGCTTGCTCTACGACTTCATTGTTAGTAACGTCAAGTTGGTATCCGTGAGCTTTAAACCCTTGTTCGGTGATTTTATTTACTGCTAAGTCAACATCTTCTTTGTTGATATCTAATATGATACTGATAGCTCCTCTTTTCGCGAAGGCTTCAGCTATAGAGTAACCTATGCCGCGTGCGGATCCAGTTACTGCTGTTACTTTATTCTCGAAATTTCTCATAACTTCTCCATATATTCTTTAACTGTGACAATATCTTGCCACTCATCTATGCTTAGGGTATCTACATTTCTGTCAATCTTTTTAATCATTCCAGAGACTACCCTCTTCGGTCCAAACTCAATGAAAAGTTCAACACCTAATGAGACCATCTCTTTTATTGAGTCGACCCAAAGGACAGATGATGTGACCTGTTTAACTAAGTTCTCACGAATAGTATTAGGGTCGAAATGTGGTTTAGCATCTACGTTGGAAATGACTGGGATGGCTGTACTGTTAAAGGACATCTTTGACATCTCTTCCCCGAGCCATAACCCCGCCTTTTCTATCATTGGCGAGTGAAAGGGGCCGCCGACTGCTAAGGGTAGTGCTCTTTTTGCACCTTTTTCTTTAGCAAGCTCAGAAGCTCGGTTAACCCCTTCTTCGGAACCTGAGATAACTATTTGCTCAGGAGTATTATAGTTAGCGACTACTATAAGGTGTTCTTGTGAAACGTCTAAGCAGATCTGTTTTAAGACTTCTGCATCGAGTCCAATAATCGCAGCCATCGCAAACGGTTCTCCCTGATTAGCTTTAATCATAAACTCGCCTCGTTTATGGACCAAATACATTGCATCTTCGAGGTTGAGTACGCCGTTAGCTACAAGAGCGGTAATTTCTCCTAAGGAATGTCCAGCAACGTAGTCTGG
>JAJBBL010000189.1 GCA_020532365.1 Candidatus Cloacimonadota bacterium
ACAAAAAAGATATTTCTGGAAGCTATAATTTCCTCGATAAACTGGTTAAAGATTCTTATGGAATACGGTTGGTAGCGATGTATGTCTCGGTACCTGAACAAAAGTGGTCAACTATCATGAATACAAGAGGTAAACAATGAGTGTACAAAGTATAAGCAAATACTCTGTGTTAGAACAAGCATATCCGGATATGCTGAAAGGGGTCGGCACACTCATTCAAAAGGGTAAGATGTCAAAGCGATTTTCTTCTATCAAATTAACAGAAGAAGAATTCAAGTTGCTTGAAATGGCTAAAGAACTCTGCGAAATAAAGATCATAGAAATGTGGAATGATAACGATAATTCAGAGTTTAAGTCAGTTTGTGTAACCTATTTCGATATTGCAAGTCAAATTCCAATTAAAACTAAAGATGAGCAAGGTATATATGAGTGGCTTAAGTTGATAGCGTTTGGTTATTTAGGAGAACACTGGCACTTTGTGCTACAATTGCTGAAGGATAAGCGAGGAGAAATAAATGCACTTGAGGTCAAAGAGGGTTGGAGTATTAGACTATTAACGCTTTGCCTTAAGGCTTTGGTTTACTTGGTGGTGAAAGATAACTCGAAAGACATCAAGGAAGCGAAGAGGTTGATCGACCGTTTAAGAGATGAACAGGAGAAATTTGAGAAAGGCTACCTTGCCACCTTTTCGGAGGACAACCATCCTTATGTTGCGGCCGAGTTAGTCTCTTTATATTACTTCGCTAAAAGTATTGAGGTTTTGGGTAATTATTTGCTTGAGGGAAAACCCTCCTTTAATTCTGAAATTAAGCGTAATCTTGATGTATCGAGAAGATTTGCCTCTTTATCAGACAACATTTTGTTGGAATTATTCCTCCAGTTCTTTGAATCTTTCGCAAAAAAAATGATCCATAATACTATCTGGCATAACACAACTGGTTTCAATAGCTTGATATCTGATTTTAACCGCTTTATTTCAGGAAGAGAGCAGCGTGGTGTTTATGAATTATTGTATCCTCAACAGAGATCTTTTGGGCAGCTGTTGAACCCGGTTAATAGAGCTATAGTGCTTAGCTTGCCAACTTCCAGTGGGAAAACAATGATAGCAGAATACAGAATACTTCAGGCTTTAAATAATTACCAAAAAGTAGGAGGTTGGGTTGCCTATGTAGTGCCAACTAAAACATTAGTTAACCAAACCTTTATACAATTGACCAGAGATTTTGGTGGAATCGGGTTGAAGGTTGAAAAAGCGAGTGGTGCAATTGAGTTAGATGGATTTGAACAACATCTTGTGGAGAATGGTGGGTTAAAGGCTGATTTCGACATCTTGGTGACGACTTATGAAAAGATGAATCTCCTTGTCAGACAGAAATTGGGTACTACGGAAGAACGTCCCTTAGTTCTTACTGTAGTGGATGAAGCTCATAATATTGAGCAGGAGCAAAGAGGGCTAAACTTAGAATTACTGTTGGCAACAATTAAAAATGACTGTAAAGAGGTCAGCTTTCTACTAATGACACCTGACATCAAAAATGCTTCTGCCATAAGTGAGTGGTTGGCTGAAGACAGAGGGCATGTTATCAGTCTCGATCTCGATTGGTGGCAACCGAATGAAAGAGTAGTTGGTGCTATACAGGTGGAAGGTAAAGGGGGTAGAAATAGAGATTTCAATGTGTTGTTGAAAGCTCTTCATACTGACAAAGGTACCTATCATATTGGCGAGGACATACATTTAGTTGCAATCGAAGACGCAGCAGAGCCAATATCAAAGATAGTTGGAGCTAAAAAGAAGATAGCTACTTTAACAGCTTCAAGAATGTTGGATATAGAAAAGCCAATGTTGGTGATAGTTGGGAGAGTGGCTGATACATTCAGTGTAGCCGAAGAGTTGTATAATGCTTCAGATGTGAGTTTTGAAGAGGATGAGGATGTAAACTTATTGATAAAGTTTGTTCGAAATGAGTTGGGCGATGATTTTCCTTTAGCAAGATTTCTACAGAAAAGAATAGGGATACATTGTTCAGCTTTGCCTGATGAAATTAGATACCTAATTGAAGACTTGATGTGTAGTCGAAAGCTGCAAGCATTGGTTGCTACTACTACAGTTGCTCAAGGCATTAATTTTCCCGTCTCAAAAGTAATAATGGGCGCTTACAATTACCCGTATACGGGGGATATGCCTGTAAGAGATTTTTGGAATATAGCCGGTAGAGTTGGTAGAGTAGGTCAGGATAATATTGGGTGGATAGGATTGGCTGCTAAAAACGAAGAGGATATTAAAAAGATTACTAAATATGTGCACAAAGCATCTGAAGATTTGCAAAGTCAATTAAGTGATGCTCTTGAAAAAGCGAAAGAGCTCGAGGATGCGAACTTCAATACATTGCTGCATAGAGACGATAGATGGTCTCAAATCTTACAGTATATTTCCCATTTGAGTAGAGAATTCAGGGATAGAGAGTCTTTTTTAGCTCATCTTGATATAAAGCTTCAAGGTACGCTTGGTTATAATCAGTTAACTCAGGAAAATAAAAACTTTTTGCGAGAAAAATTGCGAGACTACGCAAAAGACTTGAAAGATGAAGATGCAAGTCAGGCTGATGAAACGGGGTTTTCAACCGTATCAATAAGAAATATGGCGGGTAAGTTACGAGAGTGTAAGTTAACGCCATCGGATTGGACTAAAAAACAGTTGTTCTCTAAGGAGAATGAGAATATGCGTAAACTTGTCGGTATAATGATGAATACCCACGAAATAAGAAAATCAATGCAGAGCTTGAATCTTAAAAAAAGCTCGATTGATGGCTCGATAATATCAGAATTGCTCATTGATTGGGTCAATGGGAGCAATATACCAGACATTGCAGCTAAAGTCTACCCCGAGGAATCGGAAAATGCTATTGCTAAAACAGCGAAAGCTTTATATAGTACCATAATAAACTCTGTTTCTTGGAGTATGGCTGCATTACAGAGAATACCGACAAGTGGAGTTAAATGGGATAAACTGTCTGAAGTCGAAAAAAAGCAAATGGCAAATCTGCCCGCGTATGTATACTATGGTGTTAACACTGACGAAGGGGTATTGATGAGGAAAAATAATGTGCCGAGAAGTATAGCCAATAATATCGGGAAACAGTTCAGCAAAGAGGTCGATGGCGAAATATTTAATCAGCCATCATCGTCTGTATACGAATGGTTGAAAAATCAAACGCCAGATACATGGAGTAAAGCTCGTTCTTCAAAATCACTGCTCTCAGGTGAAGACTATCATAAAGTATGGAAAAAATTAAATGGAATCAGTGAGTAGTGTAGCAGGAAGGGAATTCAAGGTTGTGAAGTTGTGAAGTAAAAAAGAGGTCGCTCGCAGATTACACAGATCTCATAGATTGAAAAGAAAAAGACAGATGTTTAAGGATGCAATAGATGGTAGCCTAATGATCACAGGTTTGCACCTGGTGATTAAGGCAATACCCAAGAGAGTTAAAAGGAAATCGGGTGTTTTAATTTGGATTCCTTAAAGCATTGGTGAATCGAACGTAAAAGATCTGGCTGGTGGAGCAAGCCCCACCCCTACCGGAAAATCGGTAAACCATTGGGGCGCATACAGCTGCCGGGCACCCTGCATATGTAATGAAAGGTTAATATGGTATTCAATGGTAGGATAATACCACGTTAAAAATGTTTAGTACCACATTGAAAACTTGAGTAAATAAAATATGAACTTTAAAGAGCTTGGGAGTCATAACCGAGCAAAAGGAAAGATTTTTTTAGAAAATCAGTGCCGTGTCACCCCTATATATAAGTAGGGGCTAAGCAGGAAGGCGGAGCTAAGTTGTGAAGTTGTGTAGTTTTGAAGTGAAAAAGAAGTCGCTCGCAGATTTCACAGATCTCACAGATTAAAAGAATAATTAAGGATTATATTGGATGGATAGTTTAGCGGGTAAAGGTTTGCGTCTAACGGTTAAGGCTCGCAAAACAAATAAACGGGCGGAGCAAGTCCCGCACCCTACGAATAAATAAACGCAATAAAGATGAGCGGGGGGAGTAAGCCGAATTTCAATAGAAATGTGAGTCTTGGCGGCTCAATATTAAGTGCTTTATTTTGAGGAGGATAAGATTTTTTTTAAAAATCAGTTGACACTTTCGCGGTAGGATATTTTTTGAGCAGTCACACAAGTAGCGTGAAAAACTGTTTACTCGCTATTAAATGTAAAGTACATCAAATAACTGAAAAATGATGTATTTATCGATCTTTATTAGCCAAGGAGGAAAAGAATGGCAAAGGAGAAATTCGTAAGAACTAAGCCGCACGTTAATATCGGTACCATTGGTCACGTTGACCACGGTAAAACGACATTAACTGCTGCGCTAACAAGTTATTTAAGTAAGAAAGGTGGTTCAGCGTTTCGTTCATTTGATACAATTGATAACGCCCCTGAAGAGAAAGCTCGTGGTATAACCATCGCAACATCACACGTAGAATACGAGACCGAGAATCGTCACTATGCACACGTTGACTGCCCCGGTCACGCCGACTATGTTAAAAATATGATTACTGGTGCAGCTCAGATGGACGGTGCTATTTTGGTAGTAAGTGCAGCTGACGGCCCAATGCCACAGACTCGTGAGCATATCCTGCTTGCACGTCAGGTAGGTGTTCCAGCGATGGTAGTATTCTTAAACAAATGTGATATGGTTGATGACGAGGAGTTATTGGAGTTAGTCGAGCTTGAGGTGAGAGACTTATTGTCTAAGTATGACTTCCCAGGTGATGATATTCCTGTAATTCGTGGTTCCGCTTTATTGGCGTTGAATGGCGACCCAACAGGTGAGGCACAAATCCAAGAGTTGTTGGATAACGTAGATAGCTACATTCCACTTCCAGAGCGTGCAACTGACAAACCATTCTTAATGCCTATAGAAGACGTATTTTCAATCCCAGGTCGTGGAACAGTGGTTACCGGCCGTATCGAGCGTGGTGTCATAAAGATAGGTGACAAAGTAGAGCGTGTAGGAATCCGTGAGACGATCGAAACCACCTGTACAGGTGTCGAGATGTTCCGTAAGATCTTGGATTCAGGTGAAGCAGGTGATAACGTAGGTCTATTACTTCGTGGAATCGCTAAGACCGACGTTGAGCGTGGAATGGTATTGGCAAAGCCAAAGAGTATCGCTCCACACACCAAGTTCAGTGGTAACACCTACGTCTTAACCGAAGGTGAAGGTGGTCGTAAGAAGCCTTTCTTTACGGGCTACCGTCCACA
>JAJBBL010000119.1 GCA_020532365.1 Candidatus Cloacimonadota bacterium
CTTCTTCAGTAGATGAGGGGTGAAAAACAGGGGGTTAAGTTAGCTCTGTTTTTAAGCTTCGTTGAAAAAAAGGTTGCCAAAAAAGAGATGAAATATTATGTTGCTTTCGTGGGAGAGGAGTATCGATTTGAAACAAATCTTCTTCTTTCCGCTTAATTGGTACGTAAATTGCATTGATATAGCCAGTGTAAAGAGTAAAGGAGGGTTATTATGAATAACAAAAAGATGCGGAGCCTGATAGTTGTTCTTGCTATGACATTAGTTCTAACTAATGCATTTGCCGCTGTCACATTCCAAGCGAGAAGTATACAGCTCAATAATAAGTTGCTGTCACTGAAGAGTCAGGAATCAGGATTTTATGCCACTCCTAACCCCTTTGATGATTTTACCATAATCACTGTCCAAGTTAGTAGTGCTATGGAAGGGAGTATTGTCATTAAAGACCTCGAAGGAAACGTAAAGAGAGAATTATTCGACGGTGTTTTTCTACCGGGTACGAATAACTTTGTCTGGGACGGAACAGATGAGCGTGGAGTACCTTTAAAGCCTGGCAAATACATAGCCGAGCTATTTAACAAGCAGAACTATACTTCTAAGACTATAATTCTGATTTTGAAGTAAGGGGCGTCAAGGGCTGTAAAGTTTAGTTGACAATTTGTAAGCAAAGTTTACATTGTGAGAGGTAGGCGAGTTGTGCCTATCTCTCTTTTTCATTGTGAGATAAATACCCTTTTATCACTATATTTGGTGTGTGACATACACCCCTTTCTTGAAGTATGAGATCGAGTAGTTGAAGCCTGTTTAGCTGAGTTTGACAGAAATATTTAGAGTTAAGGCTGAAATAGAACAAATATGCTTGACAAATTTTCCGTATACACGTAATAAAGAAATACAAAGCTAATTAAAGGAGAGCGATATGAAGAGTTCACTAAAGTTTGTTGCCATCGGTTTGGCCACACTATCTTTATTTGTTACAGCTTGTTCGACACCACCTCAAACCGTGAGTCGTGACCAGTATCAGGCAGCCACGAGAGAAGTTAACGAAGCAGATGAAAACGCTGCGAAATCACGCCGTGAGAGAGACGAGCTTGTAAATGAAGTGTCTCAAAAGGAAGCGGAACTGAAAAGCCTGAAAGAATATGAAAGAGTAATTGGGAATTAGGGGGAGAGATGAGACAATATATTTTAATATCCTTAATCGTCGCATTATTACTTCCAATAGCTTTATTTGCACAGTTTACATACCTTAGCGATGAGGAATACAAGCAGCTCAATCGCCAAGAGAGAAAAGTCTATAACCAAAACCTCGAAGAGGAGTTGATCGCTCTTCAACAACGTAAAGCAGATGCTATTGCGAATGATGTTCAATACAAAAAAGAGATTGAAGAGCTCCGAAATAAACTGGCTGAACTCAACGAGGAATACCAAACTGTATACAATCGAATTCTCAATTCATTAGAGATTACTACCGGCGATATCGAAGCAGCCAGACGTAAAATCGATGAGTTCAAAAGAAATATCGATAACTGGAATAGCCTGTCAGACTCTGAGCTCTGGAAAAATGCAAAAGCTATCAACCAAACAATCGATGAGTATAATAGCTTCAAACAAACAGCCGCTGCTAAAGCACCTGACTTTAGAAACGACATTGTAGAGCTTGACCGTAAAATAGTTAACCTCGAAGCTAATCTTAAACGTGCGAGACCTAAATATTACGAAGATAGCTACACAGTTGTAAAAGGTGACTATCTTTCAAAGATTGCAGGTTACAGCTTTATTTATAACGACTCATCAAAGTGGGGTATTATCTACCGCGCTAACAGAGACCAAATTAAAGATCCTAACGTGATCAAAGTCGACCAAGTACTCAAGATCCCACGTGGCTTACCAGATACTTGGAAAGTATATAAAGGTGAATGTCTCTGGCGTATCGCTGCTTACCCAGAAGTTTACGGAAAAGGTTCTGAATGGCCACTTATCTACCGTGCCAACCAAGATCAGATTAAAGATCCTGACCTTATCTACCCGAACCAGATTTTCCGTATTCCAAGAGACTAATAAGTTAATAAATCACAGTAGAATATGAAATTTTAGGAAGCTTCTCCGGAGGCTTCCTATATTTTTATTAGACCCAATAAAAAGAACGAAGGTATAAGAGTTTGAAAAGAAGCTTAGTGGTTTTTATCATCATAGCCTCACTGGTTATGACTTATCTGTTCTATATGTTCACCAGAACAAGCTATAACCTTATCGGATATAGCTATAAAGTTGGACAAATAGCCGATAGAGATATTATTGCCCCCTTCACCTTTTCGGTGAATAAAACGGAAGAGGCTATCGAGAAAGAGAAAGAGAGTATAATGGGCGAGATTGACCCCATCTATTTTATTTCTGACAACATAAAATTTGATATCATCCAAAAGCTTGATTCAATTATGGATAGCTTTATACAATACAAAGATGGCGAAGAAGAACAGCTACAACAACATATTTTATCAAAGTTTGGTATCGACCTCGACCTTGATGTGATTAAGCAGTTTAGAGCTAACAATGTCAGATTAGATGTCTATAGCCATTTGATGAATAATATCTCGAATAACTACACTAAAGGGGTCTATGCGTTCGATATTAACCGCGATACGATACAATTAGCCGTCGGTAACGAGATTAAAAATACTAAGGTAAACACCCTTACGAGCTTAGGAGAATTTAAGACCAAAATCGTCGAAGATTACTCCAAAAGTAGAGGGGCTGAATCGGTTAAACAAATAGCTGATTACCTGTTTGCTCCTAACGTTCTTTTAGACCAAGAGAGAACAAATCAGGCTATCCAAGACGCGTTTCGACAAATCAACCCGGTGCTCACAGAAGTGTTGGAAAATGAAGAGATAATAAGAAAGAATAGAAGAGTAACTGAACTCGATTTGAGAAAGTTGGAAGCATTATCTCTCTCCTATAAGGGGCAAGTTGGCAGAAACGAATTCTCTGGACTGATGCTCTCTGTTATTTCATATTTAATCTACGCTTTAATCTTAGTGTTCACGCTCTACCTCTTCTTCTGTATCCAAATATCAGAACAGATAAAAGACTTTAAACACCAAATGACCTTCATCCTGTTGCTTCTACTTAATGTCCTGTTCGTCTTTGTTATACGCCTTTTCCCGTCGTCAAACATTCTGATCTTACCGTTTAGTTTTTCTGTCGTAACGTTTGCCCTGGTGTTTTCACCGGTGGGCGGCTTTATGTTTAGCGTGGTGAGTTATTTTCTTATTCTACCGTTTTTTAACTGGAACGTTTTAGATAGCTCGATACTCTTTTTAACCTCGTTTGTGGTTTTGGTGATTATGACCAGGATGAAAGATATGAACGATTTGGTTCCACTTTCGATCTATCTTTTAATCACCTTTTTGGTAGTGGTTACGATCGTCTCACTACTGAGCCATATCTCACTTGAAGACTATGGTAAAAACTTGATGAATGGCGCAATCTCAACGTTTATCTCGATTACTGGTATCATCTTGCTCTCACCAATCATCCAGAAGAAATTAGACCATGCTACGAAAATGATCCTGCTCGAACTCCTGGATACCAATAACCCGCTGCTGAAAAGATTGGCGGTCGAAACACCGGGCACTTTTCACCATTCTATAACTGTCGGAATACTCGCTGAGAATGCAGCCGAAGCTATAGGCGCAAATCCACAGTTAGCACGTGTCGGAAGCTACTACCACGACATAGGTAAGTTAGAAAACCCTCAGATATTTGTTGAAAATAACAGTAAATCTGATGAAATACATAACAAGATGGCGCCCTATGAGAGCGCTTCTAATATCAAAAATCACGTTGCAGAAGGGATTGCTTTAGCTAAAAAACATAACTTGCCCCAACAAGTGATCGACATAATATCCCAGCATCACGGAGATAGTAGAGTCGCCTACTTCTATAATAAAGCTAAAGAGCAAAATATACCGATAGAAGATGAAAATCACTACCGCTACTATGGACCTAAACCCCGAACTAAAGAGGCAGCCCTGGTAATGATTGCAGATATCGTTGAGTCAACCGCTAAGGTTCAAATGCACCAACATACAGAAGAATCATTGAAGAAAATCATCAACGATACCGTGCAAAGATTGATCCTGGAAAATCAGCTCTCGGAAGCTCCGATTACCCTTAAAGAGTTGGAAACGGTTAAAAGCTATATGCTCCCTATCATTTTGGGAATCTATAGGAAAAGAATTGAATACCCAAAGGATATCGATCAAGAATAATACAAATCAATACGTCGATATAAGACTCGTCCAGCAAATATGTGAGTTGATTCTTCAGATTGAGTCGGAGAGTCAAAACGAAGCTGCTGAATTAGGGGTCTGCTTTGTTACCGATGAAGAAATAAGAAAACTTAATAAACAGTACTTCGGGAGAGACAAGATTACCGACATACTTAGCTTTGCTTCTGAGTTTGAAGAGGTCAACTATCTGGGAGAACTAATAATTAATCTTGACCTGGTAAGTAGATTAGAACAAAAAGCAATATATCAAGAGCTGGTCGCTCTGCTCGTGCACGGAGTGTTACATCTCCTCGGTTACGATCATATAAACACTAAAGAAGGGGAGATAATGCGGTCAAAAGAGAAGGTAATAACTAATAAGATTTTGGAGGTTTTGGATCACAATGGAAAGTGACCCGAGTAAGTTTAGCATAATTATACTGCTGCTATTATCAGCCTACTTTTCTGCTTCCGAAACAGCGTTTTTCTCACTCGGCAAGCTGCATCTTAAAAAATTAGAGTCCGAAAAAGGGAAAACATCAAGAAGAACTGCAAGATTGCTAAAAAAGCCACAGGAGCTGCTGATTACTATCCTGTTAGGGAATACTATAGTTAACGTGTGGGCGTCTACTTTAGCAGCGATATGTGTGGCGAATTACTTTTTAGAGGTAAAAGGTTGGGAAACGCTCCCGGTATGGCTGATAATTCTTCAAACTATAGGGATGACCCTGTTACTTTTATTTTTCGTAGAGATTATACCTAAGCTTTTTGCTTTGGCTAAAGCTGATGCATTTGCCAGAAAATCGGGATTCTTTATCGAGTTTCTGATGTATCTACTCTTCCCATTAATTGCTCTTCTCCTTGCAATGAATAGAATCTTTTCGCCTAAAACAGCGCATCATTCCACAACTAACCAAGGCTTTACCTCCCAAGACTTGAAAAATCTGGTAGACTCAAACTCGGTTAATCACCC
>JAJBBL010000053.1 GCA_020532365.1 Candidatus Cloacimonadota bacterium
AACCTTATCCTGAAACTCTTTCCAGCTGAAGTCACTATCCTTAGATTCAGGTGCGATAGCTGCCAGATAGTAGCGCAACAGGTCACCGTCGAACACTTTCAAGAAGTCTTCAATCCAGATAGCCCAATTACGGCTCGTCGATATTTTATCCCCTTCCAAGTTAAGGAACTCATTTGCAGGTATATCGTGTGGCAGCACGTATTTACCCTTCTGCCCCATCAGTATAGCCGGCCAGAAGATAGCGTGAAAAATATTGTTATCTTTACCGATAAAGTGAATTAGTTTGGTATCTTGGTCATACCAATACTCTTTCCAGAGCTCCGGTTGACCTAAGTTTTGGCACCACTCAATAGTCGACGATATATACCCGATCGGCGCTTCAAACCAGACGTAGAGGACTTTACCCTCCCCGTTTTCAACAGGTACAGGTATTCCCCAGTCGATATCTCTGGTAATTGCGCGTTCTTTTAGCCCTTCGTCTAATAAGCCGAGGATGAAGCGGAGTATATTCTCTTTCCAATATTCTTTTGTTTTGAGCCATTCTTTGAGCGGCTCTTCAAAGGCTGGTAGGTTCAAAAACCAGTGGGCAGTCTCTCTAATCTCAGGAGTCCCACCACAAATCTTACATTTAGGTTCTTTAAGTGTAAGCGTATCCATCAGTTTGCCACATGAGTCACATTGATCACCCCTTGCTCCGCTCTTATTGCAGTAAGGGCAGACCCCTTCAACATATCGGTCGGCTAAGAAGCGGTTACACTTCACACAGTAAAACTGTTTATTAGTTTTAACGTTGACGTATCCATTATCTAACAGGTTAAGGAAGAACTCCTGTGCCAGCTTATGGTGTTGTGGTCTGGCGGTCCCTGAAAAATTATCAAATTTTATATTCAATCCGTCAAAGCTATCGGAGATACTTTTATGATATTTATCAACAATATCCTGTGGCTTAACGTTCTCTGATTCCGCCAAAATAGAGATCGGAGCCCCATGCTCGTCAGTTCCACAGATAAAGATAACGTCATTTTCTTTCAGTCTCAAGTAGCGCACAAAGATATCTGCCGGGAGATAAGCACCAGCGATATGTCCGATGTGTAATCTACCGTTAGCGTAAGGTAGAGCGCTTGTAACTACATATTTATTCATATTTTACCTCATTAGGTTGATTTCTTTAATTGTTAACAAATAGTCGGTGTAGATCGTCGATCTCCCCCTTATCACATTTACCAATTAGGTAAACGGTAAAGCCGAGTTGAGTCTTGGTAAGCCAAAATATTTGACGTCCCTTTTCTCGGAAGTAGGCGAGTATTTCCCCCAGTAAATTGAGGTCAGAGCTCACCTTGAGCCCTGTTAAAGTAATGGAGCTAAGCCCTTTATGCACCTGATAGTCATCGATTTGATACTCTGCCAATTGTTTGATTAAAACATCGGTATCCTTCTCTTCAACGACTATTCTGAACAGCCCCGACTCCACTATAGAGTAATCACATATTTCCGGGTTATTCCCACTCAAAGCCGCAGTAACACGCTCCTCTACCCCATCTTTATTGAGTTTAATATCGACGGCGGTCAATCTTTTCCTACCGGTAATCGCTCTGATCTCTTTCTCTTCCATTGAGATTTCCCTCTTCACTACAGTTCCTTTACTATTGTTAAACGATGATTTTATTTCTAATTCCACATTATATTTCAAGGCAAACTCTACCGCTCCGGGGTGGACAACTTTGCACCCAGATTTAGCCAAATAGAGCAGGTTGCCATAGCTTATGGTATCGATCTTTTGGGCGTCGCTGACGCTATTTGGATCGGCTGTATAGACCCCGTCAACATCGGTATAAATCTCGCAGCGTTCGGCATTTAGGTATCCGGCTAAAGCTACTGCCGTGGTGTCGGAGCCACCACGCCCCAAAGTGGTTACCTCTTTCTCGAGGCTAACCCCTTGATATCCGGCTACGATAACAAATTTCCCTTTGGCTAATTCCTCTCGGATACGAAAGGCATTAACGTTGATGATTCCAGCATTGCCGTGATTATTATCGGTTATAATCCCGCTCTGTGAGCCGGTAAAGGAGATCGCCGTCGCCCCGTATTTATGCAACGCTATAGAGAGGAGTGACATACTAATCCGCTCACCAGCAGTCGCAAGCATATCGAGTTCACGCTGATAAGGTTTATCACATATTTGATAAGCCAATGAAAATAGATTGTCGGTGGTATCCCCCATCGCCGAAACAACTATCACTACCTGTTCGTCAACAGACCTCTCCTTAACGAGTTTCTCAGCGAGAAACTCGATCCGCTCGGTAGTGCTAACCGAAGTGCCTCCAAACTTTTTAACCACTATTTTCATACCTATGAATCAATTTAGAATTGCTCACACCTGTCAACAGAAAAGAGGGCTAATCCTGTATATAGTGGGTAAAATGAGTATAGTTTTTAGTAGTAAGCTTCGATACACCCATCTTTCTGCTTACAAAATAAGGGATTATTGGATGACCTCAGATAGAGGAAACCTGTTACTTATGATATAAGCTATAAACCACTGAGTTTTATATAAATACCGTGAAAGCAAAGATCGGTATTAATTGGATTATTTAGGGGAGCATACTTGTTACGCACAATCGCCAAAAGGGCAAGAAAGGGAGCGGCTATACAAATGTAGCCTATACAGGTATAGTTAGAGTTTATACAGTTACCGGACTCCATAATAGCTTTCGAGCTATCTGCAGGTTTGTGATGGCTATTTGTGAGGAACTGCTGTTGATAGTGTGGAAAAGATGGTGGGCGTTGACGGACTTGAACCGCCGACATCTTGCTTGTAAGGCAAGCGCTCTCCCAACTGAGCTAAACGCCCATCTTTAATAATTTGGTCGGGGTGAGAGGATTTGAACCTCCGACTTCTTGATCCCAAATCAAGCGCGCTAAACCGAGCTGCGCTACACCCCGTCAAATATGAGTCTCATAAAATAGGGTGTGTGAAAACAGTCAAGGAAAATCTTGCTTTTTGAGTAAAATTTATTCGAAACTAAAAAGTAGCACCAAACTGGAAGTGTGGCTCCCACTTCTTAGAGTCTACATCTAAACCATAGTCAAATCCGATTAAGCCTAACGGGCTATTAATCCTAATACCCAAGCCAATCCCTTTTTTGAAGCTCCAGAAGTTGAAGTCTTCTAAGTGGTTAAAACTGTTACCTGCATCAAAAAAGAGGAGTCCTACCACCTGATCACCGGCAATTGGAAGGGCTAATTCGGTACTATGAATAATTGCCCTCAATCCCCCATCGCTGGAGAGAGTCGGTATTGTTCTGTCGGCAAATCCTCTGATTCCATCTGCCCCAGTGCCTCCTAAATAGAAGCGCTCATCTGGTGGTACTTCTTCTGACTTTCCGTAGGGTATGACGTATCCGAAGCGCCATTTAGAGCGGAGCACTATTTTCCAATAGGTTTTAGTGTACCAAGTACTTTGAAGGATTTGTTTAAAGTAGTCGAAATCACCTCCGAGTGGTCCTCCGGCAAGTTCAGAGAAGAGTACTAAGTGAGAGCCAGAGCTTGGAAAGTAGATGTTATCTCTGCTATCTCTACTGAATGTAATCGAGTATGAGCTTGTATTTCTCCAGCCCAAATCTTCGAGGTTCTTTAAGTATTCTGATGCTTTATCCCTATTTACCACCTCATATTTTTTTCTGTAATATGAGTATGTACCTACTAAGCGTGAATGGTCTAAGACAAATAGTGAGCGGCCAGCTCTCAAGCTTCCACCGGTAGTATATATTTTATAATTAAATGCAGACCAGTCTCTTCTGGTGTGATAAATATTAAATCCACCGAGGGTAAAAGAGTCAAAAACGTTTGGGTTAGTGAAGTCAAACTGAAAGTTTTGAGTTCTGCCACCAAACTCCCAAGAGAGTCCCCCCTGCCACGAATTACCAAAGAGATTATTGTGTGTTACGCTAAGCTGTCCAATAAACTTATCTTGGCTATTATATCCCACGCCAGCGTTAGCGGAGCCTGAGTGTTTATCTTCCAGCTCAAACAGGAGGTCGATATCTCCATCTTTATTGATCGGCATATAGTCGAGTCTTATATTTGGCTCAAAGAAGCCGAGGTTATATATATTTTGTTGAGTTCTCATAACCCTGGACTGTCTAAAGTAATCACCGGGTGAGATAGAGAGTTGGCGTCTAATGACCTTCTCTTTAGTTTTTCTATTCCCACTAATAAATATCTTTCTAATTTTAGCTCTATTATTTTCGGTAATCATCAAGTTAATATCAATATTCTTCCCTTGTTTCTGCAGGTCGTGATCGAATGAGGCATAGATATACCCCTCTTCATAGTACATTGAGGCTACATCCCCCACCTGCTTATTAAAGAGCTCCAGGTTAAAGATATCGTCGCTTTGGAAGCGAAACTTCTCTAAGATAGCGCTTTCGGTAAACCTTTGGTTTCCACTAACATTTATATTCCCGAATCGATACTGTTCTCCCTCTTGCAGGTAAATATCGATATACATAAACTTTTTCTCAGGGACTCTTGATTCCCAAGTGGTCACTCTTGCATCGATAAAGCCATTTTCATTGTAGTAGTTAACCAGTTTTTTAAGGTCTTCATCAAACCTCTCCTGTTCAAACTTACCGGAGCGGAGAAGCCCTGCTTTTTTAGTCTTCATTTTACGAGCCAACATTCTGGAGGTGATAACTTTATTACCGTAAAAGTTTATCTCTCTCACGGCCACCTTATCCCCTTCATCTATGGAAATAGTTATGCCTTCTTTCCCTTTTGAGATGGGTTGGGTAAAGAATTCCACGCTGGCAAAATTATAGCCAATTTTTTTATACTCATCCACGATTATATTTCTGTTTTCTGCCAACAAGAATGGTGATAGGTATTGTCCAACTTTAATGGTAATTACCTCATCAAGCTTTGGGTTTCTCAACCTTTTATTACCCTGATAGGTTATCTTATCAATAATAGTAAACTCTTTAACCTTTATCTCTAATGCGACTCCACCTTGGACATCTTTTTTTTGGATGACAATATCTTCAAAAACAGAAAGCTTATAGAGATTTTTGATTGCACTTGATATTTTTTCAGCAGAGAGGTAGCTACCTACTTCTACATTTGAGGTAGCAATTATTAGTGCAGCATCAATATTTTCGTTACCTACAACTTTTACATCTAAGATCAGTTCACCCTCTCCATAGAGAAGTGT
>JAJBBL010000060.1 GCA_020532365.1 Candidatus Cloacimonadota bacterium
AATACCTAACACCTACGTCCCTTTTAGGAATGCTCATTTTCTGGCGATAGCAACCTCTTGGGCGGAGGCGTTAAAAGCTGACCGAATATATATTGGTATTGTTGAGGTTGATGGGTCTGGTTATCCAGATTGTCGTCAAGAGTTCATCGATAGTTTTAACTTGGTTATTGAAAAGGGTACCAAAAATGATCAACCGATCGTTGTGGTTGCCCCTCTTGTTAATCTTACAAAAAAAGAGATAGTGCTGCTTGGAGACAAGCTAAATGTGCCTTTTGAATTGAGCTGGAGCTGTTACCGAAATAATGAAATGGCTTGCGGCACTTGCCCAAGCTGTCAGATACGACTGAAAGCATTCAGTGAAGCTGGACTTACAGATCCCATCCTGTATAAAATTTGAGGTTATGTTTTAGTATGCAGAAAAAAATAAGAATTATTGGTGGAGGGTTGGCCGGTTCCGAAGCTGCTCTTCAGTTTGCTAAGAGAGGATGGCAGGTGGATCTTTATGAGATGCGCCCTAAAAGAATGACCCCTGCACATAGTACAGATAAATTAGGGGAGCTTGTTTGCAGTAACTCGTTAAAATCTTCTCTGTTGACTACAGCTTCTGGGCTACTGAAAGCCGAACTGAGATTGCTCGGTTCTGAGCTGTTAAAGATAGCAGACGAAGTTAGGGTGCCTGCCGGAAATGCTTTAGCTGTGGATCGAGATCTTTTCTCCGAAAAAGTAACAGAACGTATTTTACAAGAGAGTATGATTAAAGTACACAATGAAGAAGTGAAAGAGCTTGGAGACGAGCCAACTATCTTGGCAACAGGACCACTTACTTCAGATGCTATGAGTAGTGTCTTGAATAATTTAGTGGGGCAAGATGACCTTCATTTTTACGATGCTATAGCTCCGATAATATCTGCAGAAAGCATTAATAGAGAGATTGTGTACAGAAAATCAAGATATGATAAAGGGACTGCCGATTATTTGAATTGCCCTTTTACAAAAGAGGAATACCTTCGGTTTGTAGACGCTCTTTTAGAAGGGGAGATATACATGGGTAAGAGCTTTGAAGGGGAGTTGTTACAAAAAAATATCCAGTTTTACGAGAACTGTACGCCTGTAGAAGAATTGGCCAAAAGAGGGAAAGATACTCTAAGATTTGGAGTAATGCGTCCGGTTGGTTTAGAACTGCCAGATACCGGGAGAAGGCCTTATGCTGTGATCCAGCTCCGTAGCGAAAACAATGATGAAACGGCGTTCAATTTGGTAGGTTGCCAAACAATGATGACTCAAGATAGTCAAAGAAAAGTATTTAGAATGATCCCTGGGCTGGAGTCCGCCGAATTTTATAGATATGGTTCGATACATAGAAATAGCTATATCAATGCTCCTTTGCTACTAAACAGAGATCTATCGCTTAAGACAAAGAAAAATGTGTACATAGCTGGACAGCTTTCCGGTGTAGAGGGATATGTGGAGTCCATTGCATCAGGGTTACTGGTGAGCTTGATTATTACAGAAAGATTGGATTATCTACCTAATACAACAATAATAGGTCAATTGTGGGAAAGGCTTACCAATACAGACGGCAAAGAATTTACACCACAAAATGCAAATTATGGACTCTTACCTCCATTAGAGGTAAAAGTATCAAGTAAGGCGGAGAGAAAGGAGACGTTTGCTAAAAGGGCAATCCAATCATTAGAAGAGGCCTTAGAAAGATAAAAGTGTTTCTTCTCATCCACCCCCCTAAGAAAACTGCTTGACTTTTTTCAAGTGTCTGCATAGTATCTTACTGGATGGTGATGCCACCTTTTTTAATATAAAACTTGCGAGGGAAAAATGAAAATAGTTGTTATTGATGATGACCGTGATTTTGTCCTTGCGGTAACAAGTATCATAAAGTTACACTTACCGGAACTATTTGTATCATGGGCACTGACAGGGAAAGAAGGGATAGAAATTGTTGAGAATGAGCTACCTGACATTATAATGTTAGATGCCGATCTTCCAGACATCAAAGGGCTTGAAGTATGTAAGATTTTGAAAGCTTCAGAGAAGACAAGCCATATCCCCATTTTGGCTATAACAGGTTTGGGCGATCAATTAAGTTATAAGGTGAAATTTATGGAATCAGGTGCAGACGCTTTCTTAAACAAACCTTTTAATTCCTCAGAACTGGTCTCACAGGTAAAAGTGTTACTCCGTATTAAAGAGGCTGAAGATGTTTTGAGGAAAGAACGAGATTCGTTAGTTGGAAAGGTGTCTGAGCAGCAGGTTGCACTTCAAGATCAGTTTGAGAGATGGGAGTTATTGATAGAACACGTAGCTGGAGCTATTTGGGATTTTGATTTTAAAGCAAATAAGACTTATTTTTCACCGCAATGGTATGAATCATTAGGACTTACAGAGTCAGATATAGAAATTTCGGTTGATGGTTTCAAAAGCTTAATACATCCATTTGATAAAGAGAAGTTTCAAGTAGAGTTAGATCAATACTTTAAGAAGAAGAAAGAAGACTTCCATATCGAAATTCGTATGAGACATGGAAATGGAATGTTTCGTTGGTTTGAGATATTTGCCCACGGTATTTGGGATGAACAGGGGGTAATTAAAAGATTATTGGGTGTTCAAAAAGACGTGACCGAGCAGAAAAAGCATATGAGTCATTTGGAATC
Source organism: Candidatus Cloacimonadota bacterium (assembly GCA_020532365.1). Classification (GTDB taxonomy): domain Bacteria; phylum Cloacimonadota; class Cloacimonadia; order Cloacimonadales; family JAJBBL01; genus JAJBBL01. Next base: position 2,670 of record JAJBBL010000060.1, read on the forward strand.
GATGGCGCTCTATGATAACTTAACCCGATTGGCTAACAGATACCTATTTTATGACATAGCGGAGAAAATGCTTTCAGAGTCAAAGCAGTCTTCAAAAATGTTAGGAATATTATTCTTCGATTTAGATGATTTTAAAGAGATTAATGATCAGTTTGGTCACCATATAGGTGATGTCGTTTTGAAAGAGACAGCGAGACGGCTAAAAGTAATGATGCGTCCTTTCGACGTCTTAGCTCGCATAGGTGGTGACGAATTTATTGCAGCAATATATGATATGCACTCTGTCGAAGAGTTTGAAAAGATCAAGAAAAGGCTACTTGATAACGTTAATCGTCCGATCGATAAGAATGATTTATCGCTTACTGTTCAAGCCAGTGTTGGTAGTAGTATCTATCCTAATGATGCTGACACTCTTGATGAGTTGATAAAGATTGCTGACCAGAATATGTACGAGGATAAAAAAACAAAAAAGGCAGAGCGTTGAGCACCCTGCCTAAATGATAGTTTAACGATTTATTTATTTCTCTTTAGAGAGTAGTTTTTCCGTATCGAGTGCAATCATCAGCTCTTCATCAGTTGCTATTTTATAGATAGCTACTTGAGAACCTTCAGTTTCCATTGACATGAATTCTGGATCATGTTGCTTATTCTTTTCAAGATCTATTTCAATATTGAGAAACTCCATATTGGAGCAGACTTTTTCACGAAGCAGTGCCATATTTTCACCCACGCCGCCGGTAAACACCAAGATATCGAGTCCATTCATAGCTGCGATATAAGAGCCGATATACTTCTTGATTTTATAGCAGTAGACTTCAAAAGCGTCAATAGCGCTTTGATTATTCTTATCTGTTATTTCTTCTTCAATTTCCCTCATATCGTTACTAATCTGGGAGAGTCCGAGCATACCGCTTCTCTTATTAATAATGTTGTTTACTTCATCCACTGAATAGCCGTATTGTTTCATCATAATGACTAAGATTGCAGGGTCGAGATCACCTGTACGTGTGCCCATCATTAAGCCCTCGAGCGGTGTGAATCCCATAGATGTATCGACAGATTTACCTTTGTTGATAGCGGTGATTGAAGCACCGTTACCTATATGGCAGGTAATAATTTTTAATTCCTCAAGGCCTTTGCCCATGTGTTCAGCTGCTTTCATTGCCACGTATCGATGTGAGGTACCGTGGAACCCATAGCGTCTTATTTTTTTCTCTGTATAGAAGTCTAATGGTAATGGGTAGAGGAAAGCGTGTTTTGGCATAGTTTGGTGAAACGCTGTATCAAAAACACCGCATTGAATAAGGTTTGGTAGCTGTTTTGAGACTGCCTCAACCCCTTTGATATTTGCAGGGTTATGCAGCGGGGCAAACTCAGTACATTTTTCAAGTACATCCATTACTCTTCTATCGATTACAACAGAGTCTGAATAGAATTCTCCACCGTGAACGAGTCTATGTCCAACGCCATCAATTTCTTTTTCATCGGAAATAATTCCGTGTGTTGGATCCATAAGCGTATCCAGAATGAGCTGAACACCTTTCTCATGGTTTTCCACGAGCAGCTCACGTTTTTTCTTAGTATACTTCTCACTCTTGTATGTAAACAAGCCGATATCTTCTCCGATTCTTTCAACTATACCTTCTGCGAGAACTATTTCTTCAGTAGTGTTGATGAATGAGAATTTAATGGAAGAGCTTCCGCAGTTAATGGTCAAGATTTTCATTTCTACCTCTCTATTTTATTTTTCTATATTTGGTTTAATAAGTCAGGAAAGACAGTGTTGATTTCTACAAGCGCATTGGCGACCGAGTCAGAAGCGTGGACGGCATTTCTACTTACAGATTCCCCATATTTACGTCTTATGGTATTCTCTTCTGCTTTAAGTGGATCGGTGTTTCCCACCAGCTTGCGTAAATCTTCAACGGCGTTTATTTTCTCAAGTATCAGGGCAACAATTGGGCCACTGGTCATAAACTGGATAAGGTCATCAAAGAAGGGCTTTTCTTGATGTATATTGTAGAAGTGTTTAGCTTGATTTGTAGACATTTCAAGCATTTTCATTGCGCTAATATGAAAGCTATTATGTTCGATATGGGTGATAATATCCCCTATATATCTGTTTTTAACAGCGTCAGGTTTGATTAGGAGGAGTGTTTTTTCTCTCATTCCTATTCAATACCAAAAATATTATAGTAATCTAAGGCGGCTACTTTAATTGAAACATCTCTTTTCAAAACAGAACTCATCTTAAGTTTATGTTCCAAGATGTTTTGCCATAAGGCGTAGATATCCTTTTCTTTTATTTCAGTTCCGAAGTAGTGTTTTAGCATATCTTGATAGAAGGTATCACGATTATTTACTCTTATAATGACGTATTTTGCAGAAGTGTTTGAGCTTACTTCATAATTATTATATCTGGTGTCAATAATCGCATACCCCTGTTTCAAGAGGTTTTCAAAGTTGATCTGGTCGCTAATAAACTC
>JAJBBL010000088.1 GCA_020532365.1 Candidatus Cloacimonadota bacterium
GGCTTAATTAGCCCCATTTTCCCCTCAGAGGGTCTGTAAGGATAGTCGTTATAAGACTCTACATCTTGCCAGGTTGCTGGACCATACGATGAGAAAAATGCAATCTGATCTCTTGAGTTAGATGCCCCTATGCAAAGTACGGAAGTAACACCACCCCTCTCTTCTTGATCGGGATGAAGCCAAGGAGCAGGACAGTTGCCAGGAACTCGTATGTTAAGAGGTGCTGCTTTATCTGAATCTCCAGCCTCATTACCTGCTGATAAAGAGGCGGGCACACCTGCAGAAAGAACGTTAACCATGACATCTCGCCATGTTTTGAAATCCACGTTCATGGTTTGGTACCACCCCAGCGACATACTAAATACGTCCACTCCGTGATCTAAGGCAAATTGAATTGCATTCCATACAACATGCTGCTGGGAACCGCCTTGGTCACTTGTTGTCTTAAGCGCCATAATTCTACTTTTGGGAGCAATACCAGTCTGAGTTCCAGAGGTACCATCGCCGGCGACTGAGCCAGCACAGTGGGTACCGTGATCATAGATATCCATAGGGTCGTCATCATCATGAAAAAAATCCCAACCGTTATTTGGATAGTCTGGATGATACCACATCCTATCTCGTATGTCGTAATGATTGTAGTTCACGCCTGTATCGAAAACACCAACCAGTACTCCACCACCATAAACACCCGCTTCCCATACTTCAGGGACGTCCATTTGTTCAAGGTTCCAAATATAACTCCTCTCCCCACCTTCAAACTCTGATGGGATATACTCTGAATTCTCTTCTAAATCATCAATGACTTTTACTACTGGATCATATTCTATTCTCTCTATTTCGTTCCGTTTGTCTAAAACAACTAAAGCCCCTTTTGTAGCCTCGAGACTGATAACATTACTTATCCAAAAATAATTAACTTTAGTAACCTTTTTATCTGATTGTAGCTTATCCAACAGCTTCTTTAGCTCGACTTGAGTTCTATTGCTATGTTGTTTGAGAGTGTCGATAGTTAACTGTCTTCGCTCACTTTTGGGCAAATCCTTTATCGACTGGTAGTGTTCATCCACATCTACCTGATCTTTAAGAACAATAATGACCGGTAATTTATCACCACTTTCCTGCATCAATTCTAATACTTCATTAAGTCCTTCTGATCCTTTCTCCAACTGTACAGCTACAAGCGTAGTTAAGAATAGCATCATCATCAAGCTAACGATAAAACCTTTTTTATAATCCATCCACTAATCCTCCATTTATCCTAACATCTATTTAACATTATTTTGTTATACCTTGAGCAAATATTTAGTTATCGACCCCTTGGTTGTCATCAAGAGCTCTCTTAATCTCTTCATCACATCAGGGTAGAAAACACTCGTCCACTCGTCCATAAAAGTCTTTTTAAACTCGAGTGCAATACAGCAAACTTTACCTTGAAACTCATTGTTAAGCCAGCGGGGAAAGTAACCGCCTGGGAATTTCACATTTATCCGTGCGTCTATCTTTCTACCAAAATAGTTTTGTTCTAACAAAACCTCTTGTATTTCCGCAACTAAAGGGAACCACTCTTCGGTTAAGTTACTAGTACCCAGTATAATTTCGGGATTCAGTTCTTCACTATCAAACGGCTGATCACTCCCAAGCCTGTGATGATTATATGAGTGTATATCCCAGACAAAGCATTTCCCATAGATATCGATCATTTCTTGTACATTGAGCTCCACACGTCTATAGAAGTCATCATACCCTTGTAAAACAATATCTTTCTCTTCTTGGGTGTACTCTCTTTTTCTGGTCACTAACCCCCAAGCATCTTCTGGTTTTTGGTAGATAGCTTTATCACGAGACCGGTTTAGATCAAACTCAAATCTACTTTTTAAGGCAATAATCCTATTGTTAGAAATTTTGGTAAAGTATTCAGTAAAAGGGTCTTCTTCCCTGAGTCTATCTTCTGCTGAGATAGCTAAGTTTTCTTCCACGAGCTTGCTAACTTGGTGTCCATTATGAATAGCTGTACAGATAATAGGCTCATCAAAACGGAAGATAAATTCTGCACTCATTTTACTTTATCACCATAAATTTCTGAGTAATGGTTTTCTTTTCAGTCTGGAGCGAAACAAGATAGATACCACTACCGACTACAGTTCTCTTAGGCCCATCTAAGCTCCAACTGATTGTATGAACCCCACGTGACTGATTTACTTCTCTGAAACTCTTAACCAGCTGACCTTTGATATTATAAATATCAAGGTTAACTGTCTGTACATCTTCAGGGAGTGCATACTGGATACTAACCGATTGTGCAGAGCGAGATACAGAGTTCTGTGTGTAAGGGTTTGGATACAGGGTCAGTCCATAAGCTATAGGTAAAGACATCTCATCAGTTACAGAAGTTAGATTGATTTCATAAGCTTCTTCAATAGTTTCACTCGGTAGGTATCCCAATTTATAAGCTATCGCTCTGATTACACCTGACTCTTCAAGGGTAAACGGCTCAACGTATAATGTAGAACTGAAGTTCGGTTCGGCACCATCAAGAGTATAAAACACATTTACTCCCTCTTCAGGAGCAAAACTGATTTCAATAGGCTCATTATATTCACCCCCAACAGGATCGATGACAGGGGCTTCGATAGGTGGATTTACAACTACTTCAATCAACTCTGACTCATTTGAATAGGTAAGCTTACCAAGATCACGATATGCGGCTACAAGATAATAGGTACTCTCTTCCGGTTCATCAAAGTAGACCTTATAGCTCGCCTCCGTTAAATATTCCTCATTAAGCTTGGTAAACTCCTCTTCATCAGCTTTTTTTCTATATATGTCATAACCCAACAACAAGTAAGCTATCGGATCAATATCCTCATTAACATCAACCTCCCAATCGAGCTTGTATGACTCATAATCGAAAGTTACCTCTATGTTTTTAGGGGCGTGTGGTACAGGTGGCTTAGGATGTCTTGGAAAGACAATCATATCGACCCATGCCGCGTCTGAACCTTGACTGTTCATTTGGTCTTTCGAATATACCCATCTAAGGGTATTTATTCCTCTCAAAACGGTAAACACCTCTTCTGCCCAGTCTTCTTCACCAGACCATTCACCCTGCAGATCATTACCAATATAAAAACGTAAAAAGTCACTCCCCTTCTCGGAAGAGACTTTTCTTGCAAACTTGACTACGCCAGTCTCAAGTACATCAAGAGTGATACTCATAATAGTGGTTGAGCTATGATTAATCTCTCCGCTTCGGGCTGATTTCGAACTCATATACCCGACTGTTTCATCTATATACCACTCCTGAGCGCCAGCACCTGTAGTTAAAAACTTCCAGTCTGGATGCTCAAAAGCACCATCTTCGAAGTCTTCACTTGTTTTAAAGGCTGACAAGAAAGACCATTTATCACCATACGCTGTTCCATACTCATTTACTGCATCAATACGCCAATAATACTTTTGGGCATAATCTAAAGGTTCTGTTATTTCATATGACAAGCCTGTAACCTCAACACCGTTGAGTAGATTAGTCGGTGGATCATCTGTTCCTAAGTAAAGAAGATAAGAGTCTGAGCCACCACCACTAAACCAAGTAAGTGTGGGAGTAAGAGGAATTGACTCTTGTCTATCAGCAGGGTAGGGATGGAATGCTTTGTTAGGTGGATTTTCTCCCACGATATGTTTGATAGCTGCAAGGGCATTAATTCTACCAGTTCCATAAGTATTATCTTTACTATCTGTTATTTTCTTGGCGGTAAGCTCTAAAGCTCTTGATATATCTTCAGGGGTAAGTTCTGGATCTTTTGAGAGAAGCAATGCAGCTACTCCCGCTGCATTAGGGGTTGCCATAGAGGTACCGCTCTTAGATGAGTAACCTGAGACATCATCGTGGGCTAAAGAAATAACGTTAACTCCAGGAGCGGTTATATCAGGTCTTATCAGCCCCATTTCTGGGTCAAACGGATAATCTAAGAATGGGTCTTCATCTGCCCAGGTCACAGGTCCTATTGAAGAGAAATTGCCTATAACATCGTTCGAGTTAGTTGCACCAACTGAGATTACAGAGCTAATCCCACCTAAAAGTGACTGATCAGGGTGAAGCCAAGGTGGAGGGCAATCTCCAGGTGTTCTTATATTTCGAGGGATAGGCTTGTCTATCTTTAAGTCTTGTGCTTCATTACCGGCAGCTACCATAGCGGGAACACCTACCGAAAGAACATTGTTCATTATCTGTCGCCACAAAGTTCTACTTGTTTCACCATCTTGATACCAACCTAATGACATACTCAAGATATCAGCCTTATGCTCCAAGGAGAATTCTATTGCCTGGATAACAATACTCTGAGTAGAATGCCCTTGCGGATCGTAAACCTTAACATTCATAATTGTGCTCTGCGGGGCTACCCCTGTTTCTCTACCTGAAGTACCGTCACCTGCAATTGAACCTGCACAATGTGTGCCGTGGTCATAGATATCCATTGTAAAATCTGAGTTATCGATAAAGCTCCACCCGTGGTTAGGGTAGTCTTCATGGACCCACATTCTGTTTTTTATGTCGTGATGATTATAGTTAATACCGGTATCGATTACTGATACTAATACCCCTTGACCATAATATCCAAGCTCCCACACTTCAGGGACTCTCATTGTTGTCAAATTCCAGGTCACCGCTCGCTCAGCACCAGAACCATCGGCATCAGTACTACTAACCGGCTCAATTAAGGCTTTTTGGAGAGGGTCATACTCTATCACAGCGATATCTGCCCTTTCCGATAGCATTTTAATTAACTTAGAATCAGCCTCCAAACAAATGGTGTTCACTATCCAGTTATATCTAATGTTATCTGCAGCCCCATCCAACTCCATTATTTCTAACATTTTTCTAAGCTCAGACTGAGTGGTTTGGCTATACCTTTTAAGTGTTTGGACGGCATACTCTCTACGCTCAGACTTCTTCATCTCTTTTACTTGAGAGTACAGCTTATTAGTGTCATACTGATCTCTCAGAACGACAATAACAGGATATTTGTTTTCTAAACTTCTTTCTTTCTCCATTGCCTTTAACAGAGCATCTGTAGGCTTTGCAACCAAACCGGTACTAATGATAGCTATACAAAGCATAATCAATACTGTAAAGA
>JAJBBL010000049.1 GCA_020532365.1 Candidatus Cloacimonadota bacterium
CCATTAGTCTGCGACCCTAAAAAAGCCTGGATTGCTACAGAGTGCCCCTTCTTCAGAGGCAAATATTTTCGATAATCGACTACATAGTTACTAAACTGATAGTCACCCACAAGAGTATCTTCAAAAAAGCTCGCTCCTAACTCCCAATACTCCCCTTCTGTAGCAAAGAAATAGCTGTTTCGGGTATCCTTCGACATTGTAAGTCCAAAGCCAAAAACTCTCCCACCGTCGACACCGACAATGCTACCTTCATCAAGAAAGAGGGTATTTTCTTCAGCTTCTAATTGGTAATCGCCATAGTCAAGGTGTACCCCTAAACTCCAGTCTGACAGAATCTTCTTAGACACGCCACCCAATATCTCAAACTTCTTTGAAATATACTCTTCTCGATCGCTACGTTTACTTTCAATCCCTATTCCATAGAAGCTATCAGGCCAATGTTTATATCCAAAATCTATAAAGGATTTGAGCTCATTATTGCGAGTATGGTAGTCTACAGAGAGGTTTGCGACCCCTTGTTTCTTTTGTGAGTATTGAAGTGAGGTGCTTAGCAGTATAGCGTCTCCCTTATCTAAAACGCCATACCGATTAAGGTTACCTATCAAGCCTGCAAGTATACCTGTATCGTTAGAATAGCGAGCAAACGGCAGGATAAGCGTGCTCCCTTTAGCAGACTCATCTAAACTATCTTCACCAAAAAGTGGTAATGCCAACAGAGTGAGTATAACGCTCAGCAGACAAACGTAGGTAAAGTTAAACCGCTTCACAAGTTAGTTACTTAAAAAGCCGAACGAGTTTAAAGTAAATCTCTATACTAATCAGATGGGGGTTTACGTTCCCTTCAAGCTTTTTCAACATCGTCTCTAAGAAGAGTATGAAGTTATTCAGCTGGATATCCAAAGCGGGTATTTTCTGTGCCACGGAGTCGAGAAATTGCAGCTTGTCTACATTCACCACGTCATCTGGCGATTCTTGAGAGAAGAGTAGGTCACTGACCCAGATGATCAAGTTTTGGATTATCTCTTTGAGCTCACTTTGGGTTTTGGAAGACCGGTAGTAATCTATAAAGCTGATGAAGCCAAGATCGTCTCGATTCAGAGCAAACTGCATAAACTTCAAAGCTTGTTCTCTGGAGTCGTTATCCTGTTCCTCAGCCATACTGATTGCCTTTTCCATATTTCCATCGGCGATACGGGCAACCATCCTGGCGACTATTTGATCTACTCCACGTTCCTCCGTCAGCTCTTCTTCAATTATTTGTCGTGAAAGCTTATAGAACGATACTTTTTGGCAGCGAGAGTGGATAGTTTGTAGCATTGACTCAGGTCTTGCGGAGGTAAGGATTATGATTGTATCTTTAGGCGGTTCTTCCAGTGTTTTCAAGAAAGCATTAGCGGTAGATATGTTCATCATATCGGCATTTTCGATGATAAAGACTTTGTATCTACCCTCAACGGCCGATAGGTTAATTCTGCTCATCAGGAGCCTTATACTATCGATCCTAATCTCAATATTACCACCAAAGAAAAACTCTTTCCAAGGGCTTTCCCTCTTATTAGAGATAAATTTCTCATACTCAGCGAGTAGTTTATTATCCTCTATTTCTCCTCTGCTGGTCACCTTAAAGTTCGGTGCTGGAAAGACATAAAAAAGGTCAGGGTGGTTGAGTTGGGACGTTTTATAGCAAGAGATACATTGACCGCAAGGCCTTTCCTCTTCAGACTCCGCAAGACAGTTGACCGCCATTGCAAAGTATAAAGCAGTAGTAAACTTACCCACCCCTTCAGGACCGTGGAACAAATAACTCGAAGCAATTTTTCTCTCTTTAATACTCCGCTTCAGGATATTTATAGCCTGTTCCTGACCTTTAATCTTATCAAACATTGTCATAGTTAAAACTGTTTTAGACAAACTCTATTTTCTTCCCTCTCAGAGCCTCTTCATACTCCTCGGTGAAATACTTTATTAATACAGAACCTTCAAAATCATCGTTAATTAAGTCCATAAATATAATATCGTAATGTTGCCCGGCGATAGTGTAAGCCTGTCTTCTTCTTCCTATCTCCTTAAATCCTATCTTTTCGTAGCAACGATAAGCTCTAACGTTATAGTCAATAACTGAAATCATAATGTTTTTTAAGTTAAGTATGTTGAATCCAAAATCAAGCATCAAACGAGAAGCTTCCTCTCCATAACCCCTATTCCAGTACTCTTTTTCACCAATTACTATCTCCAAATCAGCAGTGCCATTGAAATGCTCAATGTTGTGAAGGCCTACGATGCCAATGATACGATGTACGTCCGCATCGATAATTGCATAGACATGCTCCTCTTTTGCCATCTTTTCCAACACCTCTTTCTCTTTAGCTAAAGAGTATGGTCGACCCGCCGTTGGTAAATACTTGGTAACTACAATGTCGTTAAACCAAACAACTATAGTATCCGCCTCTTCAGGAAAGATTGGTGACAAATAACACTTTTCACCAACTAACTTCTTAATGTACTTCATACACAACCTCCTGCATACTTCTTGGCTCAGACAAATATAGACTTCAATTTTTGTAAACAAAAAAATCTCTCTGAGCTGAGTTAGCAACCGGAAAAGTAACCCCCTTCTTTCAAATTGATAATAAACTTTTGAATTTTAACCCCGAAAAATGAAAGCGCTCCCAGCACATTTTATCGTCTCTCTTTTTAACAGTTTTTCCCCCTAAGAAACGGCGCCTTGTCATTAAATTGTGACAAAAATCAAGCTAATTACGTAAAGTGTTGTACAGCATAGGGATCTAAGGAGAAGGTTAGGAGGATAGTCGTAGGCGGCCTACACCCGCCTACGACTATGCCCCTTATATTCCTATAGGATGAGGGCTAAATAATGGTAGTTTTATCCTTGCGATTTTCTGGTGTTGAAAGGTATTTTTGTTGGGTTTGTTTGGTCTTTTAGTTGGATGTGTTTTTAGGTGAGCCTTCTGAAAACTGATACTCGGTTTAAGGGGTAAGTTAGAGACCAGCTTGGAAGATATTTCTGTTTAAGGAGGGTCTTTATTCTGAATACTTTACGTATTATATGGGTACTTTCTTTCTCTTCTGTAAAGAATTTTGTTTACAAAATAGGGGGATACTTTTTTATTGCGAGAGTGGAGATGTGTCCGAGCTGGTTGAAGGAGCACGATTGGAAATCGTGTATACGTTAATAGCGTATCTAGGGTTCGAATCCCTACATCTCCGCCATTTTTTTTGTCTACACTTTTCAATACGCATACAAAAAAAGGGGCTCGAAAGCCCCTCACTAATTTCAAAGTTAAATCTTATTCCCTTAAACTCTCTGCGTATTCAAACATCTCTTCTAAGGTTGAGAATTTATCAAACAGAGATAATGCCTCTTGGAATTGAGTATCTTGCTCCAGTCCGACCTTATTTCCAGCCTGCTCACCTAACTTCCTGGTGATGATATTAGTCTTCAGTGAATACTTAATCCAATCACCGGACTCTTCGAGGTCTTTGTCGGTAATCTCTATACCGTTCTCTCGGGCGTGCTCGATAAACGTATTATAAATCTCGTCGCTAACCTGATAGTCTTCAGTCACTACAAGCTCGTTATTAAGTAAGTAATCGGTAGTGAAGGGGAAAAACAGATTTTTACGACGCAGTTCAATCTCAAATGGTGTAAGCGTGCTCTGCTCAATTTCAATATCGGGAGTAATTCCGCCACCACCGTAGACGACACGACCTCGCTCAGTGTAGAAAATCTTACTCTTTCTCTCTTCCTCATACTTTTCTTTATCGCTCTCAGATAACTTTTCACCCTTGAGGAGCTTGTCGTTATCATCCCGATGAATCGTTCTTCCTGAATGGATATAGTATTTGGAAGTGGTAACTTTTAAGCCATACCCATCTTGAAGTGGATAAAGCTGTTGGACAGACCCTTTACCAAAGCTTGTTTTGCCAACTACCAGCCCTTTATCCCAATCTTGTATAGAGCCTGCAAAAATCTCAGAAGCACTTGCAGATGCCTCATTGATCATAACTACTACTGGATAGCCCGTTCTGATGCGGTCAATTCGAGTATAATACTCAGCGTTAACTTGCGGTATCCTACCTTTGGTGAAAACGACCTTCTTATCTTTACCAACAAACTCGTTTACAGTATCAATCGCTTCTGTCAAAAGACCGCCTGGATTGAACCTTAAATCGATTAACAGGCCACGTATACCCTCTTCCTCAAGGGCGTCTAAAGCCAGTCTAAGCTCTCTCGATACGTTGGCGTTGAACTGCCTGACCCTTATATACCCCACTCCGTTATCCATCTTAAATGCGTAAGGAACTGACTTTATCTCAATAAAATCACGTATTATTCTAAATTCTAATTCTTGCTCGATACCTGGGCGACTTATAGTGATGTTGACCGCAGTGCCTACGTCACCCCGCATCTTTTTCACGGCATCGTTGGAAGGGATACCAATAACGCTCTCACCATCCACTTTGATTATCTTATCACCCGGTAAAATACCCATATCGTATGCGGGAGTCCCTTCAATAGGGGAAACGACGGTTATATAATCACCCTGTTTGTCTATGGAGATGCCAAGCCCGCCAAATCGACCTTGAGTGTCGGTTCTGAACTCTTCAAAATCTTCTGGGACAAAGAAATGAGTGTGGACATCTAACTCGCTCAACATTCCCTCTATAGCCGCATCTATAACTGTGTCGACATCTATTTCATCGATATAATTTGATCTGATTCTATTAAAAACTTCTGTAAAGAGACGGAGCTTTCGATAGGTATCTACCGACTCTCCCGTCTGTGGTGATTGAGCGAAAGCGTAGTTGATAACAGAAATACCCGCTAACACCCATACTACGAAAAATATGGTGAGAACTATCTTATTGTTTCTCGTGACTTTCATTACTTTCCATCCTCTAATTTGGTTAATACTATATCTTTAATCTGACTATGAATGTCAGACTTAGAACCAATACCGTCAATAACTTTATAACGTTTTTGGTCTTTTTTTGCTTCATTAAGAAAATATTCTCGCACCCTTCTATGAAAGCTAATGTCTTCAAGCTCAATCCTATCGAGCGGTGCATCTAAAATCCTTGC
>JAJBBL010000195.1 GCA_020532365.1 Candidatus Cloacimonadota bacterium
ATAGAGATTATAGGTGGATCAGGGTCTGGCAAGACACACCTCTACCAGAAGCTGTGTAAAAACTTGGTCTCAGAGGATTATACTCTACATCAATATGCTCCGTCTATTATTGAGGTTAACCAATTTAAAGCTTTGAGTATGCTCATTTTCGACTTAACCGACTCTGAGTATAACGATCTGGTTGAAGGGGCTAAAATACTCTCGACCGATAGTCGATATGACTTTTTCTTTTTCATTACCGAACAGCTCCGTCAGCAGGGTAAGATAAAGTCAAAAGTGATCGTTATCGACAACTGTGATCTACTCGACCGTTATACTTTAGATTTTCTACAGTATTACGTGCAGTATGCTGCAGAGGAGCGTGTTCACTTTATCGGCTTGACGAGCGAAGAGCTCTTTCCTTTTTCTGAGAAGATCAAGCTTGATTACCTCTCATATAGTGATATATTGCTTGTTTTGAAGGATATCTTTGAGCAGGATGAGGCTGAGCTTAAGACACAAAGTGAGCTTCTCTTTACCCTCTCACACGGGAATATTTACATCATAGAACACCTTATACGTGACTTTGTTAAAACTAATAAAAGCACTAACTTTAACTTAACGAGCTATCTTGATAAACAGGTTGACTTAACTACTATCTACTACAATGAATTAGCTGAGCTGAGTAAAGCCGACAAGCAAGCCCTTTACGCTGTGTTTCTCTTAGATAGACAGGCCACTGAAGAGAATGTGTATGACTATCTATCTAAGAGTGACAAAAAGTTAACTAAAAAGAGTCTGAACGAAACTCTGGATAAGCTTATAGGTGACGACTTTATGGAGGACAATGGGCCTATTTATCGGATTAAAAAGCTGAGGCCGTTCCGTGACTTTTTCTTAGAGTTATCGACTGAAGAGCGGAATAAGATCTATGAAACGGTATCTAAATTCCATAAAGAGTTACATAAAGATTCTAAACTTGATCTGAGCTCGTATCAAGTGGGACTACACCTCTTCGATCCCGAATACAACTCCATAACAGAAGACGCGTTCGTGACGATGCGTGACTATTTAGAGCGAATAAATGAGTATGACAAAGTCTTGGAGATTTCGGAGTTCATCATTGAGCTGTCTAAGACCGATGAGAAGAAGATTAAGGCGCTGCTCAAAGCTGGAGTTATTTGTAAACATTCACTCAAATTTGAAGAGTCTGCTCAGTATTTCCGTGAAGCGCTAAGAATTTCGTCGGAGATCTCTGCACCTATTGAAGAGATAGTGTTTGAGCTGGCTGATAGTCTGTATAAATTGAACTCCTTTGCCTACGCTTTGGAGATGATCAAGAAATACCAAGCTGAATACAAAGACAAATATTGGACTGCAAAGCTGCTCCTGATGCAGGGTGAAATTAATATTGATAGTAATAACGACACTGAAGCACGTGAAATCGTCGAACAGCTTTACGAATTATACCCCGAGATAGAAGATCAAGACAAAAAGCAATTTATCCTTGCTGAGACTAAAAAGCTGTTAGGTAAAGTCTACTACTACACTAACCAGTGGGATAAGGCTGAAGGGGCGTTTAAAGAAGCGGGTAAGATATTCCAAGCGCTGAACGATATAGCCGGTTTGGCAGCGATCGATAACAACTTAGGTGTGTTAAAGATGTATCGAGGCGATTGGAAAGAAACGGAAGAGCTCTTTCTACAGAGTTTGGAATTGGAGCGTCAACGCTATAGCCTCGACGGAGTATCCATCTGTTACAATAACTTGGGTGGGCTCTGGGAAGACAGAGGGGACTATGTTAAGTCTCTCGATTACTTCAATGAGGCTCTCAAGATAAAGAAACTGCTCAGTGACCGCTACAACATCTGTAATATTTATAATAATATTGGCGTCACTTATATGGATAACGGCGAGTTTGAAAAGGCGGGTGAAGCTTTCGAAAAGACTATGGAAGTGGCGCGTAACTTCAACCTGTTTAAAAACCTTATCGCCGCTTTGAATAACCTTGGAGCTCTTTACTTCAAGTCGGGCAAGTGGTCTAAAGCTATCGATTGTTATGAAGAGGCTATCGAACGGTCTAAAAAGGACAAGTTTTTAGACGGTCTATCCAAGTCATATAATAACTTAGGAGAGCTATACGAAAGGCGTGGCGAGTATGAATTAGCCCACGACTTTTATTTCAAAGCGAGCAGTTTAGTAGAAGAGCTCAACGATGAGTATCAAAAGGCTGAGATTTGGGGTAATTTAGGTAGCGTTTTGACTAACCTGCTCAACTTTAGCGACGCCTATCGCTACTTAGTGGAGAGCCTTGATTTCTTTAAAACACTCAACGCTAACGATAAGATTATCGAAGGGTGTCAAAAAATGGCAAACTACTTCATAATGACCAGAAATCAGGAGAGTGCCACTTACTACCTCGAAGAGGCGTTAACCAAAGCTCAAGAGAGTAATAACACCTACGAAATAGGACGAACTTACTTTATTAAGGGTCAGTTAGATAAAAAGAACCCGAAAGAAGCCCAGGAGTCGTTTGAAAAGGCGATTAAGATCTTTGTAGAGACTAAAAACTATTACGAGCTGGCACTCGCTAACTATGAATACGCCTCCATCCTGTTTGATAATAAAGATTGGCAACAAGCACTTGAAATACTCAACAATAACAAAAAAATCCTTAAAGAGTATGGCGCTATCTCACTCATCGAAAAGAATGACCTGTTTATCCAAAAGATTGAGAAAACACACTACCCCGAAATACAGGAGAGTAAACGCCATGAGACACTTTTAGAGAAGTTTTACGAAATAACTCAAAATATGAAGTCGATTACCAACTTCAATACCTTGTTAGATTATACACTCGATAGCTTTGTCGAACTGTCTGAAGGTGATGGTGGAATCATCTGCCTGTATAATAACGCTAAAGTGGGGTTGGATACCTGGGAATATAAACTGTTTAATAACTACTCCCCTGACGACAAGGTTTATGATAATATGATGGAAATCGTTGGCAAAACCTTCCAGGATGGGAAAGCACTCAACTACAAACAGCCACACTTTGCCGCTCAATACAACAATATCGTCTCCTTCCCTCTTACCATACACGATCAGACACTTGGAGTCATCTTGCTCTTTAGCAAACACGGCTCACATTACTTTTCAGAAAGGATTACCAACCTGCTCAATGCTCTCAGTAACCAAGCTGTCGTCATCATCGAACACTATCGAAATGCATCACTGTCTAAGACACACGAAACGATTAGAGGTGAACTGAGTGAGCCGCAAATCTTCACCAATATCATCGGTAAAAGTGAGAGAATCCAAGATATCTTTAATATCATTGAAAAAGTAAAAGACGTTCCAACTACTATCCTCATAGAAGGACCGAGCGGTACCGGTAAAGAGCTCATCGCTCGAGCTATCCACTATAATAGCGTGAGAAAAAACAAACAGTTTGTAGCCCAATATTGCGGCTCTTTACCCGAAACATTGCTTGAAAGTGAACTGTTTGGACACGTTAAAGGATCGTTTACCGGAGCTACTCACGACAAGAAAGGGCTCTTTGAAATAGCTGATGGCGGCACCTTCTTCTTGGACGAAATTGCCGATATATCGCTATCCACACAAGCTAAACTACTCCGCTTCCTCCAAGAAGGAGAAATTAAACGGGTAGGTTCGACTAAAACACAGCATGTGGACGTAAGAGTCATCTGTGCTACTAACGTCCCCCTTAAAAAGAAGATCGATAGTGGTGAGTTCCGCTTAGATCTCTATTACAGACTTAACGTCATTAAAATTGAGGTGCCAAGCCTTACCGAAAGGAAATCTGATATACCACTCCTCTCTGTCCACTTCCTTGATAAATACAACAAAAAGATGAACAAAAACATTAAAGGTATCACCGATGAGGCAATGAACGTCTTTATGGAAAGTGAGTGGCCTGGAAATATCAGACAGTTGGAAAACGAGATTGAAAGAGCAGTCACATTGGTCGAAGAAGACTCCTATATCAAGCCGTCTGACCTATCAGAAGAGGTGATTAGATACGCTGCAGAACGTGAAGAGAAGGCAAATGAGCCGCCAAGGTCACTGAAAGAAGCGGTTGAAGAATTAGAAAAAGATATGATCAGAGAGGCGATTGTTAGAAATAAATGGAATCAAACCCAAACTGCTAAAGAGTTAGGACTAAGCAGACAAGGCTTGATTCAAAAATTGAAGAGGTATGGCCTCGATAAGGAAGAATAAAACAAAGCGTATGGAAAGGATTAGTTTTTGGAAAGATAAAAGCTATGTAGCACTCGATATAGAGACTACCGGTTTAGATTCTACTGTTAATGAAATTATTGAGTTAGGAGCTGTTTTATACTCTGACGGTAAGGAAATTGAATCCCTTAACCTCTTGCTTAAAACTAAAAATAAACTCCCTAACTTTATTAAACAGCTAACTAAAATTACCGATGAAGAACTCTCTACTAAAGGTTTTGAACCTAATAAAGGTTTGAAAAAACTATTGGACTTCATCAAAGATTACCCGCTCGTATGCCATAATGCACCGTTTGATATCGGGTTTATTCAAGATAAACTACTCGAACACCGCTTGCCTACACTGAATAACAAAGTTTACGATACGCTGACTCTGAGCAAAATCTACCTCCCTTTCCTAAATAACCATAAATTGGAAACTGTTGCCACTGGATTTCAACTCGAAGAGACAGAATACCATAGGGCTACTGCTGACGCCAGAATAACAGGCCAAATCTTCCATAAACTGACCGACTTTATTATTGAATACATACCTTTTGAACTCAACAACACCATCTTAGAAATCTCGAATAATCTTGAACAAGGTGCCACTATGCCTGATCATATCGAGAGAATCATCGGATATCAACGTAAATACGCTCTAATCTCAAATAAAGCTAACGATTACCTGAAACTCTTTGCGTCACCATACGCGGCAAGCCTCGGGTTCAATAAATCACATAATGTTATAAATAGTAACGACTATACTCCCTATGCGGAGTTTATTGAGGACGAAATAGAGTATGCCGTGACTGTGATTGCGAAAGAGGTCGAGAAAGAAGAGATTGAGGATAGTTTCGTTGATGAGTGCTTTG
>JAJBBL010000014.1 GCA_020532365.1 Candidatus Cloacimonadota bacterium
GAAAGGTTATTCCCTGTCTTAAAGCACTCAAAACTGTATCAGCTGCTTTTAATCCAGCAGTATGTAGTTCTATCACAGGGCGGGCGCCTAAATAGCCGAAGGTTTTACTCATTCGCCTTGGGTATCCGTCATATTGAGGGTAACAGAAGAGGTTATTGTTTACAAGATATTGATAATCTACTCCTCCCGCCAGATGGATAACTTTAGCTGAAGGAGTGTACTTATGTAGCCATTCCGCATCTATTACCCCTTTGTCGCCAACGATGTACCCTTCATTTGTGTAGTCGGCCACTATTATCCCATCTACAAGTTCTTCAGAGGTGCGATACGATCTTACATCTTCAGCCTTTATTACCACAGGGTTCGCTCCAACTACCTTCAACACCTTTTCTATTTTGATGCTAAACTTGTCCTCTCCGACTATAATAAATCTGTTGCCATAAACTTCAAGCCCCGTTTCAAAGAGTAGCTTCAAAATCAACGCTCCCACATAATCAAAAATATTCTTAATCTCTGACTCTTCGTTAACACCAACTATCGGTATCTCATTACTCTGACAGTAGGTAAAATCAATATCTTCAGGCCTAACTTCCCAAACCTCACACATTGCAGCGACTACAGGCTTTCGCTTCATTTTAGACAACAGTTTGTCATTTATAGGCCTTACAAAGCCGAGGTTGGTAACTATATCCACCTTCTCAATACAGGGTGAATCTAAAGTATCGATCACCTTTATCCGATCTTTAACACCATACATATCGGCCAATTCCAGAAGATTGTTTATAACGTCATCTTTTTTGCCATACTTCGAGTCTTTAGCTATCGCAAGCGCTTTTCCACCGGAGAGAGCTATGATCAGTGGTGTAACAACAAAGTGGCTACTTGCGGCCTCTGTTAGCACGGTTACTTCTGAAAGGTTGAGCTCAAACAGCTTAATAGTCTCTTCTATTATTCTTTTGATCACAACCAAGTTGTTTTTATCAGCCATTGAATTCTTTGATTGCATTAATTACGTAAGCCACATCTTCTTCATTGATATGGTGTCCAATTGGAATCACTAACCCTTGTGAATATGCTTTCCAGGCGTTAGGAAATTGCTTTCTGTAGCATACCTCATCCCGTTTGAGATACCCTAATTCTGGCAGGAATTGCGCACCGTTGTTACACTCAACACCTTTACTTCTCAGAAACTCTCTTAACCGATCACGCTTGCCGTTTTTCACAACAATTTGATAAGACTGATATGTATGTTTAATGTCATCGTTTGGCAAAGGGAGTTCAAGCCATTCAAGCTGTTTTAAGCCTTCGTTATAAAGAGCGGCCTGTTTTTTTCTGACGTTAATAAAGTGGTGTAGCTCTTTTAGTTGATCTATCCCTAACAGGGCTTGGATTTCGGGCATTCTATAGTTAAGGCCGGCTAAAATAAAGTTTTCATTGTTAGCACCGCCGAGAGAGCCATGGCTTCTTAAACGTCTTAAATCTTCTGCTATTTGTGGGTCTGTGGTTACCAGTGCACCCCCTTCACCTGTAGTAATGATTTTCCTCGGATGAAAACTAAAGCAGCCGATGTCACCAAAAGTACCTGCTGGCTTTTCTTTATATTCACTACCCAAAGCACAGGCTGCATCTTCAACCACTCTCAGTTGATATTTGTTAGCTATCTGCATCAGAGTCGTCATCTTAGTCATAGAGCCAAACTCGTGAACAGGCATAATTGCAACCGTTTTATCGGTGATGACTGACTCCACTTTAAGGACGTCTATACAGAAATTTCTCTCTTCTATATCGACAAAGATAGGGATAGCCCCGCTTACCCTGACTACGTTCACAGTGGCAGCAAATGAATATGCTGGTAGAATTACTTCATCACCGGCACCGATACCCAAGCTTAAAAGCGCTAAATGTAAGGCTGCAGTCCCTGAAGAGACCGCTATTGCATAAGTACCGTTGAGACACTCTGATAGAGCTTCTTCAAAAGACTTAACATTTTTCCCCTGTACTAAGTAGCCCTCCTCTAACAAGCTTTGCAGGCTTTTGTAAAGAGTCTGGCTAAACTCCGGTTTAGCGAGCCTTATTGTTTTTTGAACCATTCGGCAGTCCGTAAAATACCCTCTTCGAGGTCTACTTGAGGCGCAAAACCTAAAATTTCTTTAGCTTTTTGCACAGCCGGTACTCGAAGCTCTATATCGGCAGACAAAGGTGGCTTAAATATTATTTTAGATTTAGATTCCAGGATACGGCATACAGTTTGGGCAAGTCCGTAAATTGTAAGTACTGTTCTCTCGTTTCCGATGTTAAACGAATGCCCTATTGCACTCTTTTGCTCGATACATTTTAGAAGCCCGTCAACAAAGTCGTCTACGTAGCACCAAGCCCTTATTTGTGTACCGTCACCATAGATATAGATATCTTCATCATTCAAGGCTCTTTTGATAAAGATTTGCATAGCCCCTTCACCTGTTTGACCGGGTCCATACACATTAAAAGGTCGTATGATTACTGCCGGTACGCCAAATTCTTTATAGTAAGCCATAGAGAGATGTTCTGCCGCTAATTTGCTTACGCTATACGTCCAGCGTGCCTCTCCTGCAGAGCCTGTAACCATATTGTCGTCCTCAGTAGTTTTGAACGCTTTATTGCCGAAAACCTCTGAAGTCGAAAAATCTATATATCGCTCAATTCCACCTATCTTTTTGACAGCTTCTAAAACGTTAGCCGTTCCAAGGAGGTTAACTCTCATAGTTAGGGTCGGCTCTTTTATCACGGTATCGATCCCGGCGATAGCTGCAGCGTGAACGACAATATCGGAGCCTTGCATAGCTGTAACTAATGACTGATAGTCAAGCACATCACCTTTTATAACAGTAAGGTTTGCGTGTGACATAATGCCAGACGTAGATAGCGTATCTCTTCGAAAGTTATCATAAGCGACTATTTGGTTATGTTCTAAGAGCTGTTTTGCGAGTGCATTTGCAATAAAACCAGCCCCACCAGTGATAAATATTTTCTTCCCTTTTATCATTATTCTCCTCTATAATCAAATGCCAGCCATAGGGTTAGCTCAGGATGAGCCTCTCCCCATTCTCTTTTAACCAACGTCTCTTTACTTTATAGTCAGGACATAGCTCTTCGACTTTATCCCAAAAGCACTTGGAGTGATTTTTAATTTCCAAGTGTACCAGTTCGTGGATAATCACGTAGTCTATGACTTCGGTTGGAGCCATCAACAGTCTCCAGTTAAAGCAAAGAGATCCTTTAACGCTACAAGAGCCCCATCTTTGTTTGGCGTTGGTAACCTTTATGCTCGTATACTGGTATCCGTATTGTTTTGCCAGTTTTTCCGTCTTGTGTGAAATATAGTTGAAAGCCTCTTTTTTATACCATTCTTCTAACTTTTCTGGCATCTTTCTCTTAAATTTAAAAGGGATAAGAAGAGCCTCTTCTCGTCTAATTTCATTTATAGAGTCAACATATCTGATAGGAAGCTTAAGTCCACAGATATACACCTCTCTCCCCTCTTCAAAGTGGAGTGACTCTTTGTATTTCTTGAGCTCTTCAAACTCTATCAACTTCTTCTCAATCCAATCTCTATTCTTTATCATCACGGTCACTATGTCTTCTATTGTGCAAACATGCGGAGCCTTAATATATAGTTTACCGTCCTTCGAAACAGAGAGTGATATTGTTTTACGGTTAGACTTAGTTAGCTTATAGCCGGTCTCAAAAATGTTACTTTTCTTCGTCACAGGTTGCCTTAGTCTTCAACTTTATTTTTTGAAGTAATAGGTAGCTTTGAGTAGGGGTAGGATGAGCAAATCCCCTGTATTTTCGAGAGGTCTGAACCCACCAATCTCCCAGGCCATTTGACCCGACCTTACTCTTAACCCTAAGGTCAAAAGCCCATCAAAACTGTAATCACTGGCTGTAACGGCATTAGCATACTCTATCATCAGTGACACGTTTTGAGTTACATCATAACGATAACCGGTTAGTATAACTACATCGTTTGCACTCTCTTCGCCGTTAGTAGCCCACATCAAAGAGACGTGCCCACTATTAGAGATACTCTTTCCAATACTAACGACATTGCCTATTAGAAAAAGCTGAGCCCGCGGAGTGTACGATGTATGCAATGAAGATGCCAAATACTCGTTTTGGAAGTAGTTGTGCTTAATCCCCAACGAGGTAGTTTCAAGAAACCCTTTAGTCGCCGGAAACATCGTAAACGCTGCCAGATGCGTATTATACCCCACAGAATAAACGTAGTTTAAGAGAAATAACTCATAGTCTGTAAAGTATGCATCACCTTTTGGCATCACATATGCAGTCGGCATCAAAAGAAGCTCGTGATCCCCCACTTGATAGTCAACTGCTATAAGCAAAATCGGTAAAAGCAATAGTGCTAACAGGAGTGCTGTTTTCATCGCACACCCCCTTTTTTATCGATAATATAAGATTTTTTTGATCTCTTGGTAGTTAGAAGATTGATATTTAAGCAAGTAAAGTCCGCTAACGACCTGTTGGTTATTTTCTGACTCCCAATTCCACTGGATATTATGCAGCCCTGCATCTGTATAGCCGTTATATAGCTCTTTTATAAGCTGGCCTTTAATATTATAGATTTTGATGCTAACATTAGTCGGCTCACTATTCTCGTACTCAATTGTTAAAGCATTACTTCTACTTATTTTGTTTTCAATAAAGGGATTAGGATAGACTCTCACGCTGTTTTGCGGAACTATGGGAACAGTGTCGACATCGGACTCAATAGTCACAAAATGATATACTGGTGACCATTCACTCTCCCCCCCTTCATTAACAGATTTTACACGCCAATAATAGACTGTATCCTCATCCAGATAAGGTATCGAGTAGCTATTTGTTTCGAGTACGCTTGGCACTCGGATGATATGCGTAAAGCTTTGATCGAATCCAACTGTTAGCTGATAATACTCAGCTCCATAAACATCTTCCCATTCCAAAGTAATATGATCATCATAGATATGCTCGCCTATACC
>JAJBBL010000043.1 GCA_020532365.1 Candidatus Cloacimonadota bacterium
ATCCGACTACAGTGCTGAAACCTGAGCAATATTATGAGTATTCAACATACGGCAAAAAAATGCAAATTAAGCTGAAGGTTGAGAACAGTGAGAGTAAAGGGATCGGTAAACCTCTCCCTAAAGGGATTATACAGGTCTATAAAAGAAATAAGGATAACAATGGAGTTGATTTCTTAGGGGAAGATTACGTGGACTTCGTCCCGAAAGATAAAGATTGGATAATTACACTTGGGTCTGCTTTCGACCTCTCAGGGGAAACTATAGTGGTCTCCAGTAGACAGCTCAGTAATAGAGTATCCGAGCGTGATTTGAAAGTTGTGTTGAAAAACTATAGTGGGGCAACAAAAGAGATTGTAGTGTCTCATAACCTCTCTTCAAATTGGAATATTGTTAAAAGTAGCTTAGGGTTTGACAGACGAGAAGGGAATAGAGTAGAGTTTAAAAAGACTTTGAAGCCAGAAGAGGAGTTTACGTTGACATGGACTGAGAATAATCAGTAAAAACTGGCTTCTATATACAAAATATTTTTTATGAGGTAGTCGTATGAACAAGTCAATATTCGATGATATGCTTGAGTTACAAAGAGAAATGATGAGGCTAATGAACGAAGTGGCAACATTTCCTTCAAAGACGCTAAATCTGTCTCAGATTTCAAGTAATCAATGGCAACCACGTTGCGATGTATACAGAACAAGCTCGCAGTTGATAATAATTTTTGACTTAGCAGGGGTGAATAAAGAGAGTATTAAAATCTACTCTCAAAAAGATTTCTTGACTGTGTCGGGAGAACGTGTTATGTCTACTGTTGGTGATGCGCCAAGCTTCTATACTATGGAGATTGACTCTGGACATTTTGAAAGGCGCGTTTTCTTGCCGGACTTACCGATAGCTTATGAAAAGCTGGAGGTTTCTTACGAGAACGGATTGCTGAAAATAATGTTCGATATACACCCGAGTAAGGATAGAGTCATAGAAATAGAGATTAGGTGAAAAATTATCGACTTGACGCAATAAGCTGTGAGAAATACTTTGAAATAAAGTGTTAGGTTTCTTCGACTTTAACTGTTATATTATATAGTAGATCTTTGAAAGGTACATAGGGGGTGACCGGTTTCGACAGGGATAAAGAGGATTGACGAGGCATACCGGGGAGTTTACCTACCCGTTAATCACGGTAAAAACAAAATCTAAATGCAAATTACGAATACGCATTAGCAGCTTAAATTCTGCTACGCTTACCTTAGGCTTGTCATCGGCTTAAGAATAAGTGTCATAATTGATGACTGCACAACGGTGAACTGCTTCGCAGCTGTTGTAAAGACTTAGAAGCTGGCTTTTAGTGAGGTTTGATTGTGACTCCTGCTAAGAGTGAGGATAAAAACAACTAAGTATGTAGAATCGGCTTTTGTCTTATCTTTGGACGCGGGTTCGATTCCCGCCACCTCCACCAATATTACCTATCATCTGTAAAATAATCACCCTTTATGTTAATACAACTTTATAGCAAAAAAATCAATAAGTTGACCTGGCTAACCAATGTCTGATCGTTTTATAATTCCTTTCTTTCGTCACAAAGAATTGGCGAATTAATTTGATTCCTATATGAAAAAACTATCCCAGTGAGCTTATAGAGACTTAAAGTGAAAGAAACTCTTGACACCGATATAATACCAACGGATCATAGTGGCTTGAGGAAGTATGAAAAGAAACGATAAAAACGAAGACAAATTAGACCTTCTCGAACAAGAGTACGAGAAGCTTCAAGAGCTTTATGTAAAGCCAGGTAGGCGCCTTAAAAAGAAAGAGCGTAAGAGTAGAAAATCTGGTTTAGAGCTCAGAAAGGGGCGTGTTTTAGAAGTCTATACCAATAACCACTATCGGGTGCAAATTGGTGATGAAGAATGTGTTTGCCCCTTGAGTGGTCG
This sequence comes from Candidatus Cloacimonadota bacterium, assembly GCA_020532365.1. Taxonomy (GTDB): domain Bacteria; phylum Cloacimonadota; class Cloacimonadia; order Cloacimonadales; family JAJBBL01; genus JAJBBL01. Next base: position 1,926 of record JAJBBL010000043.1, read on the forward strand.
TTATAAAAACGTTGAGTTTGACGGTAGAACTGTAATTGCTATAGGTGATTACGTAAACGTTGACTTTTCGGCTACCCCTCGAATAGAAGAGATATTGGAGAGAGAAAATCACTTGAAACGCTTCATCCGTGTGGGGAATAGCCTCATAGAAGTAATTATGGTCTCCAATATAGATCAGATCATCATAACAAGCTCAATAGTGGAGCCGGCTCTAAATTTAGGATTGGTTGATAGATACTACTGTTCTGTTAAAGTAGAGGGTATCTTACCCATAATTTGTATCAACAAGATCGATTTGGTGGATGACTTGAAAGAGGTAAGGGCTGCTTGCGAATACTATGAGAAGTGTGGGATTAAAGTGATCTATACTTCGGCAACTACTGGTGAAGGGATTGATGAGTTACGTGAGCTACTGAAAGACAAGGAATCGGCCTTTTCAGGACCTTCGGGCTCTGGTAAGTCCTCCCTGATTAACGCTATAGAACCTCAGTTAGATCTAAAAGTTGGCGAAGTGAGTGAAGCTACCTCTAAAGGGGTACATACCACTACAAGCGGCTCGCTTTTACCTTGGTCTTTCGGAGGCTATTTAATTGATACCCCTGGAATCAGATCATTTGGATTGGATTCCAGTTATAAAGATTTGATTCCAAGAGTGTTTCCCGGCTTTGACGAATTTGCAGTGTATTGTAGATTCGGTGATTGTAAACACTTGGGCGAAATAGGGTGTAATGTTTTAGAGTTGGTCGAGAAAGGTGAGATACCGGAAGAACGGTACGCCTCCTACCACAACATTATGGACTCATTTGATGATTGATTGGTGATTATGAAAAAAATTGGTGTGTTTGCTAACGGACTTAACAAAAAAAGAGAGTTAGTACCGGGATTAGTTAACAAGTTCTTGAAGCGCTCAGATGTTGAAGTCTTTGCTCTTGCTGAAAATATAGAATGGCTCCCACCCTTTGTTCAAGAATATAAAGAGGGAAAGAGGTTGGACTACCTTTTGGTATTCGGTGGAGACGGAACCATACTGAGAGGTGTTGACTTAGCACTTAAAAGTAAAGCAGCTATATTAGGCATTAATATGGGTAGATTAGGCTTTTTGTCCGACTTTTCTATCGGAGAATGTCACAAATATCTTCACCTCCTTTTCGAAGATAACTACTCCTACATCAACAGGATGCTTTTGGACGTTGAAGTACACCAGGGAAGAGAGAAGCTGTATAAAGGATACGCACTTAATGATGCGGTGATTTATAAAGGGATAGTTTCTCGTCTGATTGAAATAAGGGTGTATAACAATAGAAACTTTGTGTTGGAAACTCGTTGCGATGGAATGATTGCCGCTTCGCCAACTGGTTCAACCGCATACTCACTTTCTGCCGGTGGCCCTATACTCACCCCGGAAATGGAGGCGTTAATAGTTGCCCCCTTATGCCCTCACGTATTGTCGGTAAGACCTATGGTGTTTCCTGCAGAATCTGAGCTGCGCTTTAAAATGTCAAACGTTTACAATGAGACTATGCTACAGCTCGATGGGCGAAATGTGTGGCCTCTGATTGACGGGGATAACGTGTTAGTGAAACCATCCAATAAAAAAGTTGAATTCGTTACCCTCACTAAAAAGAACTTTTATCAAACACTTCGCAAAAAGCTGCATATGGGTCGTCTATGATCAAGAGCCTTAGAATTAAGAACTTTATTCTCGTTAGAGATTTAGATATCACGTTTAGTGAGGGGCTAAACATCCTTACAGGTGAAACAGGGGCGGGAAAATCTGTTATTATCGGCGCCCTTGATCTTATTTTGGGGCAAAGAGTAAGGGGAGAGGTGTTGTTTGATAAAACAAAGCCTGCTTACTTAGAAACTGTTTTTTGTATAAATACAGATCGGAAAGAAGGCCTTAGCGAGTCGCTTAAAGACTATTTAGACGAAGATGAAAACGAATTAATTATCATCAGAGAGATCTCGCCGGACGGAAGTAATAAAAGTGTTTTGAATGGACGTAGAGTTCCACTTAATTTTATCAGAAGTATAAGAGACGAATTGATAGACTTTCATAGCCAGAGAGACCAAATTAAACTGTTCTCAAATAACTATCAACTCGATATTCTTGATACATACGGCGATCTCATCCAAAAAAGAAATGAATACTCTGCTATCTACCAACAGACTAAGAGTAAACTTAAAAAGCTGAATAACCTCGAAGAAGAAAGAGTTCGAAATGAAGAACGGAAGCAACTCTATGAGTTCCAAATTAATGAACTTGAAGAGGCAAACTTGAAAATAGAAGAAGAACAGACCTTGCAGAGTGAGCTTGATCTTCTAACTCACGCTGAAGATATTCTGAACGATTGTGGTGAGATGAAACAGCTCTTCTTCGAAGATGAACTCTCCTTGTTAGATAAAGTAAGGAACTATAAAATCAGATTAGAGCGCTTTAGCAAGGATAGCCCCATTATTAAAGAGGTTATCCAATACTTCCAAGAATTGGTTAATAGCTTCAACGAAATTCAGTCGGGACTCATAAGGATAGAAGATAGTATAGACCTGGATAAAGGGAAAATGGAAGAGATAGAAGAGCGCTTAAACCTGGTGCTACGCTTGAAAGATAAGTACCGGATGGAGCTCCCTGAACTGATCCAGTTTCTCGAAAATATGAGAGAGACATTGTATAATTATAACTCAGGAATTGAGGAGATTGAAAAGCTAAAAGGGGCTATCCATCTACAAGTGAAAGACCTGCTTAAGCGAGCAAGTGAGTTAAGTCTTGACAGAAAAGAGGCTTCTAAGCTCTTAAGAGAAGATATACTGGACGATATTTCTAAGCTGGCACTGCCAGAGAGCAACTTTAAAGTGGGCTTTTCTGCAGAGGAAATAGAATGGGAAGAAGATTCCTTAAGCTTGCCATACGGACTGCTTGAAAGTGGTGTCGATAAGATCGACTTCTTGTTTTCGGCAAACCGTGGGATGGATCTGCAGTCTTTGAAACAGAGTGTGTCTGGTGGAGAATTATCAAGGTTACTCCTGGTGTTCAAAAAAGTATTAGCCGGGAAGCTTGATACATTCTCTTTGATCTTTGA
>JAJBBL010000051.1 GCA_020532365.1 Candidatus Cloacimonadota bacterium
ATCCGACTCAATTCTTGGGTTTTTCTGCTCAAAGTCGTCGAGAAACAGAGCTATACCACCATCTTCCCAGAGGAAGTTTCCGTCCATATCAACTTTCTGAACATACAGGTCTTGGCTTGACATACTTGAATTTCGAGTGTCTTCCCATACAACGATAAACCCACCATCGGTAGCAGTTGCAACTCTTGGATTTAACTGTTCTTTAACTGATTCAAAAACTGGTTTAGGTTCTGCCCATAAGTCGTCTCCGTTCTTATCGAAAGCCGAAACATAAATATTTCTATAGCTATTTTGCGCGTCGATATAGGCGATACCAAAAGCATCTTCACCGATAGGCGAAAGCCTTGGAGAGCCGTACTCACGTGCTCCTATAGCCAATTCTTTGCTCCAAGCAATCTCACCCTCTTCCAAAATTCTTATAACTTCAATTGAAGGAGATGACGATGCATTAACGTAAGCTAAAATAGCTCCATTCTCTCCATCTTCCCATAAGGTGTGTGAGTGTTGAGCATAGTTCCCTACAGCCAGTGCTAATCCGTCTTCAGGCCAGCCCGGGTAGTTGTTACCATCACCGTCAATATGAACACCATATATGTCGGTGAATCCATTTCTGTCGTCAAGCCAGATAACAATAGCTCCACCATCGTTATCAGGGACTATGTTCAATGATATTTGAATGCCATCAGCTAAACAGAGATCTCTTGTAGTTTCCCAGAGAAGCTCACCTTCAGGTGATATTTTTTGAGCAGCTATATCGCCACCAAACTCATCATAATGGAAATCGACCCATGCAATTATTGCGTTACCATCACTCGTTCCGATGATAACTGGGTCTTCTTGACGGTCAGTCTTACCATCTATAAGTATGGATTTTTCCCATACTACTCCATCTTTGCCAACTGCCTGAGCCCAGAGGTCTCTGCCTCCGTAACGTGTATCAGACCAAACGAACACAACTGTTCCGTTGTTCAGCTCAGCAGCCGCTCTTGACCACTCAATATTTACCCCTTGTCTGATAGGCACACCATTTTCATCCCATGTAATTGGACTTGCTATAAGCGCATTAAATAGCATTAAAAGCGCTAATGAAATAAATAAGAACCTATAGTTCATAAACTTTATCCTCCATCTCACTATATTTACTTTAACATTTTATTCACTTAATTCGCCTGGGCATCACGTTTTTTGACATAGCTACCCAATATAGTAGCAATTTAACGTTGACTCCCTTTATTGGCAAGCAATTATTTTTCCAATTCGTCTATTTAGCTGAACATTTTCCACGTCTCACAGCAAATACAGATATTTTTTTGGTTATCATCGCAGGAAAAGGGTATGAGTCTTTATTCGATAAAAGTAAACAAACTTTACAGCTAAAAGCATTTAGTTTACAGCTCTTTTTTACATACAGGCCATCTTTTCCCAAGATATTTTAAACTCTATTTCCTTTATCAACAGCGAGTTATCCCGTAATCCAACAAAATCAAATCAGTCTTCCATATAAAAAGCTTGCCTTTTATCCAGCCTTTTATATCATAGCAAAAACAAATCATGGAGGTATTATGGAAAACAGAGTATTCAATTTCAGTGCCGGACCAGCAACATTACCGGAAGAAGTACTGTTAGAGGTACAAAAAGACCTTCTTAACTACAAAGGTATGGGCCTTTCCGTTATGGAGATGAGTCATCGCTCAAAAGAATACGTCGCTATTTTTGATGATGCGGTCGCCAGAGTTAAAAAAATTATGGGCTTAGGGGATGATTACGAGGTACTCTTCCTTTCAGGTGGAGCTACTACTCAATTCTTGATGACAGCTCTTAACTTCTGTCCTGAAGATAAAGTAGCTAACTACATCTTATCTGGTAACTGGGCAATGCAAGCTTACAAAGAAGCCAAGAAAATTGGTAAAAAAACACACGTCGCAGCCACTACCGAAGAGAATAACTACTCAAACGTTCCAAAAGAATTCAAACTTTCAGAGAACCCTGCATTCCTGCATATCACCACAAACAACACCCTTTTCGGTACACAAATCCAAGATTTACCAGAAATACCTAAAGATGTACCGCTCTTCGCCGATATGTCATCAGACATTATGTGCAAACCAATGGACTTCAGTAAATTCTCACTCATCTACGCTGGCGCACAAAAAAATATCGGACCTGCTGGTGTAACACTCGTTGTGATCAAAAAAGACATCTTAGACAGACTCCAACCAAACCTTCCAACTATGATGTCATACGAAACACACATCAAAAAAGAATCGATGCACAATACCCCACCTACATTCCCAATTTATATCGTTGGCCTCGTGATGAAATGGATCGAGGAAAAGGGTGGATTGGCAGCTATCGAAAAAATGAATATCGAAAAAGCAAACTACATCTACGACGCTATCGATAATTCAAACGGCTACTACAAAGGTACCGCTAACAAGGAAGACAGATCATTGATGAACATTACCTACAGACTTCCAAACGAAGATCTCGAAGCTAAATTCATCTCTGAAGCTAAAGCTAAAAAATTAGTTACCCTTAAAGGACACAGAAGCGTAGGTGGCATCAGGGCCTCTATTTACAACGCAATGCCAATGGCAGGAGCGAAAGCTTTAGCAGACTTTATGAAAGAATTCCAAAAGAATAACCCTGCATAAGCAACCGCTTAGCAAATAATATCTGAAAGGGGGAGCCACTCCCCCTTTTCTTTTTCTCTATATTTTTCGACTAAAAACTACAAACACTTATCTATCGTATTATAATCCAGCAATTTACACTACTACATCTTACCTATAAGTAAGGGGGAATACCGTAGGCGGATCAGAGCCGGCTACGGTATTCCCCCTTAATAACCCCTAAGATGGCTTCGGGGTTAGTAAAATTAGTTCAGTAAAGAATCTATGAGTTTGTGCCCAACTGTTTTTCTATTATGGCAACCAGTTAGGGTCAATCACAGAGCGAGATACTTCATCATCTTTTACTACCCACGGTCCTTCGGGCAGGTAATAATAAATTTCAGCACCTACGACTCCAAACTCAGCTTTTGTAATAGCGTTTACTGTTGTATCTGAAAGTGTATATTCAAAATAATTCTTGGCTAATTTGTCTTCAATATTGAGCATACTCAAGTCAAACGCGTAGTATCCGTTATCGGGATGATTTTTAAAATCGACATCAGCTTTAATGATTACTTGCATATCCCTTAAAGCTTCGTTAACTTTAGCCATATTTTTCTTGTCTTCACGAATGGGGATTATCAACGCTGCAACGATTCCTACCAACATCAGAATCATTAGAAAATCTATTAATGAAAACTTCTTTTTTAAAACAGTTCCCTGCTGTTCTTTCATACCATCTCCTCCGAGGATTATCTTATCTTCTTGCAAAGCTAAGTAAGTGAGTTCTTCTGTCAAAGTATTTTTGTTTTGCCCCTTCATTTTTCTTAGTTCTTGTCATCATTCTCGCTTATCTTGCCTAACTTTTCCTCAATAATCATTTTCCTACAGAGTAGTCTGTTAGCTATTATATCGATATAATGTAGAGCTTTCAGAGAAAAGAGAGATAATTGCCTTGACATTTTAGCTCACTAAAAAATGGATACATTGAAGTAATATCTACTAATCATAAAGCTGGAGGAATATATGAAAGTTAAAGAAGATCTCTATTACTCTGAGACTCACGAGTGGGTCAAAGTTGACGGTGATGTAGCTTTTATCGGTATCACCGACTATGCTCAAAACGAACTTGGCGATGTAGTCTATGTTGACTTACCAGAAGAGGGAACCGAAATTGAAGCTGGTAGCGAAATCGGCTCAATCGAATCTGCAAAAGCTGTTGTCGATTTATTAACCCCTGTAAGTGGTGAAATCATTAAAGTTAACGAAGACGTTATCGACAATGCAGAGTTAGTCAATAGCTCACCTTACGAAGATGGCTGGCTCTTTAAAGTTAGACTTAGCGATCCTGATGAATTAGACCAACTAATGACCGCTGGTGATTACAAAAAACAATTTGGAGCGTAAACAGAAGTCCTGTGAAGCCTTTTCAATACGATAAACGATGCTTCTTGATCGTACTCTCTGCACCTTCAGGGGGTGGCAAATCTACTATTTGCAAAGAAGTGCTTGACCGCTTAGAAAATGTAGAGTATTCTATATCGTATACTACCCGCTCTAAGAGGGGTGGCGAAACAGACGGCAAAGATTACTTCTTCGTGAGCGAAGAGCGGTTTCAAGAGCTGTTAAATGAGGGGGATTTTTTGGAGTATGCAAAAGTTCATAACAACTGGTATGCTACCTCAAAATCCCAAGTTTTAGAAAGAATTGAAAGGCAACGACACACTATTATGGACATCGATGTCCAAGGCGCTCAGTCAATAATTGAGGGAGGAATAGACGCAGTTACAATCTTTCTTATTCCTCCCAACTTAAAAACACTCGAAGAGAGACTTAGGAGACGTAGCACTGACACGGAAGAGACTATCAAGCTAAGATTAAATAATGCTCGACGAGAAGTTGAAAAAATGAACGATTATCAGTACTTAGTTATCAATGATGATCTCGAAACAGCAGTGAATGATGTAGTCAACATTATTAAAGCTGAAGAAAATCGGGTCACGAGATACTTGGCGCCTGAAAAAATCTTTTATAAAGGAGTAAATAATGAGTAAACGACCTATAGTAGAAACATTCTTAGAGTCCGAAAATATGGACTATCTGTACCTTTTGCTGAGCAATTTAGAGGTGAACAGATTGAACTCGCTTCCACAAAAAGTTAAAGATGCATTCCCAGAGAAGATAACTGGGATGGCAATGAAACACGTTGCAGAAAACAATATTCCAGACTATATCATCGAACACGAAGATGTTCTGAGCTTTGAAGAGGAAGAATAAAGTATTACAATGAAGTCGAGAGCGTTTAATCAGTACCTTGAGCTATTAGCCACTTCTGGTATTGAGGAGATAAAAAAAACAACGACTGAAGAAACTATAACCGA
>JAJBBL010000130.1 GCA_020532365.1 Candidatus Cloacimonadota bacterium
AATAATGGTAGGGGCTGGGCTTGCTCTGCCCGTAATAATCAAAAAGTCAATTAAAAGTTGTGATGTTTTGAAGTGAAAAACCTCTCTCAGATAGAAGATTTCGCAAAAACGAACGTTCAAGCTCTGCAAATCGTTCCCTACAAGACAAATAAGCACTTTCATCTTACTGGTAAGCAAGCAGTAATTCCGTAGGCGGAGTAGGGCCGGCTACGGTATTATTGCTTATATATCCCTTACGAGGGGGATATATGCTTTGATGTTTTCAAGTTGGACAGGATACTGAAATCGAATCGCACAAGGGTCTTTTCTCTTGACTAAAAAGGGGTCAAGCAGAGTGATTATGGGGTGATAATTAACTTGTTAAAAACAAATCGATAGGAGCTCAAATGAATCATTATATTTCTTGGGTGACCGCTTATCCGATAGGGAGTGCGATCATTCAGTTTGCTATTTTAGGGACGCTTGGCGAGATACTCTCTCAATTTATAGTTCGTAAAAGCTTTAAATATCCTTTCACATTGGCGCTAACTGTGTGGAAGATGATAGTTTGGGGGGTATTGTCAATAGGGGTCAAATATGCTTTTACCGGGTTTGGCGGTTTTGTGTCGTCACTCATTGACAATGGGATGTGGCCAAAGTTTAGCGCAGGTACTTTAGGTTACGCGCTTTCACGTTCCACCTTTATGAACTTACAGTTCGGTCTTTTCTTAGTGATTATGCACCGTGTTTTAGACAATATTCCAGAGAAGGTTAAGAATTGGAAGAACCTTGATAAGAGTATGTATAGTCTACTCTGGTTCTGGATTCCTGCTCATACCGTTACTTTTATGGTGCCGGACGTTTTAAGGATAGGGCTTGCAGCTATTTGGTCAGTTGCGTTAGGGCTTATTCTGGGAATGTTTAATCGTAAGTAGTCATTTTTCAAGGGTCACCTCTTAAAATTTTATTCATTAAGGTGATAGTTTTAGGAGGCGACCCTCAATTTCATCTTTATGTGTCCCTTTCCAGTAGATTTTACCACAGGAACGGCAGAGTTTAAACAAGTCATTAGTCTCGTAAACATAGGAAGGAACTAACGATTTAATACGTGGTTTATCCACTTCCACAAGTAGGCTATTACACGCAGAGCATCTTGTAAAGGCGAACGCTTCATCATAGCGGATGATCGACCTTAGTTCGTCTAATTGCTCAAAAACCAAGTCGTTCTTCAGGAGTATTTTTTCATCGAAAATCTTTTTATTGTAATTCTTTACTGACCTTGTTAGAAAGATTCTCTTCTCGCTGTTTGCCAATCGAGTTAACGTATAGATTGAGATGTTTTTATGGAATAGGGTATCATACCCTAATAGTCTGAGCCATTTGGCTAAGCGTCCTAAGTTAACATCTGCTATAAATTTAGGATGTTTTTGCATCTAAAGTTAATAGGGAGTTACTTTCTTGAGCCACGGATTAGAACTAATCGTATCAACTGCATCAATGCCATTAAGGTGGATGCTACATAGGTTAAAGCGGCTGCGTTAAGTACCGCTTTTGCTCCGGAGATCTCTTCTTGGCTCACTAAAATACCTTGATTTAGTTCGACCATAGCTCTTCTTGAGGCGTTGTATTCGACTGGTAAGGTAACCACGTGAAAGAGTAATGCCCCGGCAAAGAAAATAATACCTAAGTCCATCATTATTGGTATGCTAAAGAGTAAACCTAATAAAAACAGTGGAAACGCTGCAGAAGAGCCTAATTGAGCGATAGGCAAGATACCGGTTCTTAGGACGAGCGGGTAGTATTTTGTAGCGTGTTGGATGGCGTGTCCCACCTCGTGAGCGGCGATACTGGAGGAAGAGATAGATCTACCGTAATAAACATCCTCAGAGAGGTTAACAGTTTTCTTAGCAGGGTTATAATGATCAGTCAGAACGCCTTTTATTGGATAGATATTAACGTCGGTAAGCCCTTTTCTGTCGAGTATTTCACGGGCTATTTCGCCACCTGTTAGGTTAGCCAAGTTTTGTTTTTTGCTGTACTTCTTATAATTTCCGTGCACTTTGCTCTGAGCGTAGAAAGCCAAGATTAAAACCGGAATAATTAGCAGCATAGTGGAATCGTAATAAAACATTTTCCCCCTCCTCTCTTTTTATATGTATAACGTTAAAGCTCTAATTTATATCAGAATTTGATTCATCAAGATCGAGATGAGTTATCAGAAAGAACCTACACGGAAAAACTCAACGATTTCTTCTATCCCTGAGTTTTTTGCCTCATCAACTGTACCGTAAAAGAGCATTTTCCCCTGATCAAGGAAAATAATTTTGTCTGCAATGCGATGAATACTGGCAAGCTCGTGAGTAACGATGATTACGGTCATCTTTAACTGGTTTTTTAAGTTTAGGATAAGTTCGTCCAGGGCGGCGCTTGTCAAAGGGTCGAGTCCCGCCGATGGTTCGTCGCAAAATAGTATTTCTGGATCTAAAACTATAGCTCGTGCTAAAGCAGCTCTTTTTCTCATACCGCCGGAAAGTTCAGACGGTTTAAGATTTATAGCGTGACTGAGATTAACAAGCTCTAATTTTATACGGATTATTTTCTCCATAAGTTCGCTTGGTAAGCTGGTGTGCTGTTCGAGTGGGATAGAGAGGTTTTCGAAGATATCAATGGAGTTTAGAAGAGCGCCGTTTTGGAAGAGTACCCCTATTTTACGGAGCACTTTTTCGTATTCATCTTCTTCCATAATGGTAATATTGTCGCCGAAGACGTTTACACTACCCTCTGCAGGTTGGTTAAGGCGGAGAATGTTTTTCAAAAAAGTTGATTTACCGCAACCGCTGGGTCCAAGAATAACGGTAATCTCTTCGGGATATATGTCGACCGAGATGTCGCTCAGTACTACCTTTTCGCCGTATTTAGCAGTTAGATTATTTACTTGAATTATTGGCTTTTTCATATCCGTTACGCAATGTAGATGAGGCTGAAAATTACGTCAATTACTATGACTGCAAAGATTGAAGCGACCACTGAGAGCGTAGTAGCCTTACCGACACCCTCAGCTCCACCCTCTACTCTAAAGCCATAGAAGCTACCTATGATTACTATCGCCCAGGCGAAAATAGTGCTCTTCAGAAGGGTGATTAAGAGGTCTTTCATAGACAGAGCTTTGACCATTTGACCATAAAATGCTGAGGGGCTGATACCTAAGTAAGAGACGGCAACTATTATGCCGCCAAAAATACCGACAATTATCGAAATTGTTACAAGTAACGGCATACAGAATGTAATGGCGTGAAACTTTGGTACTACTACGTAACGGATCGGATTGATCGCCATCATTTTTAGAGCATCCAACTCTTCCGTGACCTTCATAGTTGCTATCTCAGAGGCGATGGACGAACCGCTTCGTCCTGCTACTATAATAGCCGTCATCATAGGTCCCATCTCCCTTAACATTGAGACCGTAATTAAATCGGCAACGAAGATGTCAGCGCCAAAAAGTCTGAGCTGAACTGCAGATTGAAGAGATAAGATTAAGCCGATAATAAAAGAGAGAAGGAAGATGATAGGGACCGAATCTACGCCGATTAATCCCGCCTGCTGAATGAGTGACCCTTTACGCGCTCCCTTTTTCTTCCAAAGTGCTGCGATAGACCAATAGAAAACTTCTGAGGAGAGGGTAAGTATTTCAATAACTCCAGATTTACCGAGAAGAAAAGATTCACCCAAGCGCTCGAAATAGCCCGTTCGAACCCTTTTAGGTCTTTCAGGGAGGTCTCTCTGGCTAAAGATTTTAATTGAGTTTAGAACTTCGTCAGAGCCGTTAACTATCACGTCATCAAATGATTTCTCAGCAAGTAGACTGTTAGACTTTATGAGCTCTGAGGCTACTTCTTCGATAAAGACTACTCCAGCACTGTCAACAGAGTGAACCTCTGAGAGATCGATGTGTTTATAGTTTGTCAAACCTGAAACGGCTTTAAAGCTCATCCATAGTTGCGGCACTGTGGCTTTATTGAGCAAGCCTATAGGCTTTATGACCCCTTCATCGAAGTTAATTATTTCAGAAGTTGAGCGATGGCGTGCCATATTTTAGTAGAACTAATAAATGAAGTATGAGAGTCTGACAAAGACGTTGTGATTAATATCAGTCCACGACTTTATATCTTTATTGTAGGACAAGTTAACCTTATAGTCTAAAGCGAGTTGTCTGATAAATCGGACTGTAAAGATGTTTTCCCAGTTATAAGTGTTCGATTCGCTTTTATCGAACGGGACGAGTATGTCTGCAGTGGTATTATAAGAAATATTGTAAGGTGTGTGAAAGTTAGCCAGCACTGATATTTCGATACCCTCTTTGAAGTTAGAATCGATCTCTTGATAATGATGGATGTTGTCTGCATCTACCTCAACAAAGCGATAGACGTTTTTGTATAAGTCTTGTCGCATACCGAAACCGGCTCTAATGTTTAAGGTAGCACGAGGTCGATTTAAGGGGCGTACGTTTACTCCGACACCCTCTCTAAAGACAAAGGGGAAAAAGCTGGGGTTGGTTCTAATATGATCAACACCACTCTCTTTTTTGATTACGTTACCGCTGCTATTTTGAATTACTATATCGGTCGGTTCGCTAAAAAGAGAGGACTCAGGGAACAGGTGGGTTTCTGAGTCTAACCTTGAATAGACGCCAAAGAGTTTTGATAAATAGTACACAAAAGTATTACGTAGTTTGAAGCTATCAGTTGAGATACGTAAGTCTGAATCACGATCTTTACTAAATCCAAGGTCTGTAAGGTTATGCATCGTATAATAATATGGAAAAATATCGTAGTTGAGCTTGTTGTCGAGCTGTGCAGTGATGAGAAAATTCATTGTAGGGTTATCTTTATCGGTTGAGTTGCTCGAACTTAGATTGAAATTACCGTGAATTGCACTGGAAAAGCGAAGATTTTTTCTTTCTTTATTTGAGTCTGCA
>JAJBBL010000123.1 GCA_020532365.1 Candidatus Cloacimonadota bacterium
ACTCCCTTCAAAACCGGTTTACGAGCTGTTTACCACTAAAGATTATGGGAGCGAAGCTTGGTGGCGTAACTTTAGCTATTCTTATAGTTTTAGAGGGGTTCACTCTGGCAACATAATAGATCCTGATGCAACTTTTGCAGATATTCTATACAATAACAAGATGGACGAAAACGGTAAGTATTTGAGTCAACATAACGCCGGAATAAAGCATTCAGGTGGGTTGTCATACAATCAGATAGTATACGGTTGGCTGAACTTTAGTCAATCAGTGGAAGGGAGCGAAGTATGGTTTGACCGGAGCAAAGAGAGGGATAGATTTGTCAGAGGTAATGACTACAGTACCAACACTCGTTTATCGGCATCATTATACGGTATTGGAAACTATCCCAACTTTAAGATTAGCGCAGTCAGACACGTGGTTACCCCTGCAGTATCCTTTAACTATGCTCCTGACTTTTCTAAGAACGAGGAGTTTTATTCTTTTAGTGGGATATCGTTAAATTCAGGAAAAAAGAGGCGTAATCTGGCGTTCAGTCTTGACAACAAGTGGTCTGCCAAGATATACAATGAAAAGCTTAAGCAGGACAAGGCGATTAACGACATTATAAGTCTAAGTTCTACTGTATCTTATGACCTTGAAAAGGAGTCAAAACCTTTCACTGACATAGATCATTCTCTTTCTTTCAGACCTGGGTCTATCAATATTAGTAAGCTTAATCTGAATTATTCAAGCTCCGGCTCTATCCGACAAGACCCTTATGACTTTGATATTACTAATTGGCGAGTAAACAATAGTATCACTGTTGGCGGCAACGCCCCTTATAAAGAGTATTTTACGTCAGAGAGAAACGTACTTGCAAAAGGTGCTCCAATCGCCCCTGTTACCGACGATTTTGACGAATCGTTTTCAGTAGCCTCACTCTCCAAATCCAATCTAACCAATAGGAGTTATCCGTGGACTGCGAGCCTCAACCACGATTATTCGAGAACAAAAGGGAGTGATCGATACTCGAGTAACTTACGTGCATCTCTATCTTTTAGGTTAACGACTAATTGGATATTGGACTACAGTAGTTACTACAATTTAGAGAAGGGCGATTTAATCTCTCAATCTCTTTCGGTTGATAGGGAGCTGCACTGTTGGAAGATAAAGTTCTCTTGGACCAAGCAGGGTGATTACTGGAACTATAAGGTTCAGATTTTCAACGTAAATCTACCTGACGCCCTTAAGCTGAAACATTCCGACTATAGGAGGGGGTAGTGCAATGAAAAGAGCTGTGTTTTTAGACCGTGACGGGACAATAAACCACGACACTGGTTTTATCTCTCATCCAGATAGCTTTGAGATATACCCTTTTGCAGCAGAAGCTATCAAAACGCTAAATAATTTGGGTCTATACGTGTTTGTAGTGACTAATCAGTCAGGTATCGCACGAGGCCTATACACAGAGGATGACCTTAAGCTGGTTCATCAGAAGATGATCGAGCAGTTAGCAAAACAGTATGCTAAGCTTGATCAGATATATTTTGCTCCCTACCACGTAGATGGGGTTGTGGAGCCGTACAACATCAATCATAAAGACCGAAAGCCAGGGCTTGGTATGTTTAACCGAGCAAAAAGGGAGTATGAGTTCGATACTAAGGGCTCATTTATGGTTGGCGACAGATATACCGATATTGCTTTCGGTAAGAGGGCAGGATTGCAGACTATACTCGTTCTGACCGGAGAGGGGGAGAGGGAGTTTTTAGAGAATCGAAACAGTTGGGAATATAAGCCCGACTACATCGTCAAAGATCTGGTAGCAGCCGTTAAGTTAATAGAGCAGAGAGTCGGTTAGTTTACCATTAAACATTGAGTCTTTTCCGTATAGAGACGGCACTACTTTTTGTATGCTTCCTGTTTTGATTGATAATAAGCTCACCTATCAAGCCAATAGAAAAGAACTGAAGTCCCACAGTAATTAACAGAATGCTCATAAAGAGAAGTGGTCGATTGGAGAGGGGCATTCCATAGAATATCTTCATTATAGAGAGGTATAGTCCGATAACAAATCCGGCTGCAGAGGTGTAAAAGCCAATACTACCGAACAGATAAAGTGGGCTACGAATATAGCTTGTCAGCAAGCTAACGGTAAGCAGGTCAAAGAAGCCTCTGAACAGGCGTTCGAAGCCATATTTAGATTTACCGAATGTTCTTTCTCTATGATCTACTGGTATCTCAGCCACTTTAAACCCTTTAGAATGGGCTAACACAGGGATATATCGGTGTAGTTCACCGTAAATATCGAGTTCTTTCACTACTTCATTTCTGTACGCTTTGAAGCCGCAATTGAAATCTTTAAGTGGTAACTTGAATAGGGTAGAGGTCACTTTATTAAAGAAGCGAGAGGGTAGTGTCTTTGAGATGGGATCTTTACGTCTTTTCTTCCAGCCGGAGACAAGATCATACCCCTCTTCTAACTTACTGATAAAGCTGTGAATCTCTTTAGGGTTGTCTTGTAGGTCACTATCGAGGGTTAGCACGTATTCACCAGAGGCAATTTCAAAACCGGTCTGTAAAGCGGCAGCTTTACCGAAATTACGGCGGAACTGAACTACTCTAACATTTGAATCTTTGCTCGCTATACGCTCTAATATAGTAAAGCTGTCGTCAACGCTACCGTCATCAATAAAGATAATTTCATAGTCATAGACAGCTGAAACTTCGTGTATTATCTCTGAGTAGAGCTGCTCTAAGCTTTCTGATTCGTTGTAAACAGGTATTACAAAAGATATTTTCATTATACACCTCGGCTTGTTATGTTCTCTAAATGAAGATAGAGACTAATGACATTACCACTCCAGACAGGATAGGAATTTTAAGATTATCGTCAACAGGTAAAGAGGATAGTTCGGCAATAGTTGCGGAGACTGCCCCTGCAAAAGCTAAGTTCGGGTTGAGTCCAAACGCTAAGGCATAAACGAAACAGGAGACAAAACAGGCTAAAGTCCCTTCGAGACTTTTATTAGTCCCTTTAATCTTTCGACGTCCGAATCTAATCCCTATTAGCGCCGCCATTGTATCCCCTACTGAGAGGAAAGAGAGTGCAGCAAACGCTATTTCAGCGGGGAATATGGCAATTGTAAACACTGATGAAGTTAGCAGGTATGACGCGCCTGTCAGGTTCATAGTTTCGTGTTTACGAAGCATAATACCAAATATCCTGAAAAAGATACGTTTAAAAGTCTTATGCTCTAAACGAACTATCTCAATAATCACCGCTATTAAGGCTAAAGGGAAGAGAATAAGAAGCGCATGCCCTCTATTCCCTCCCAATAAAAATCTATAGGAGAGGGGCAGGACTAAAGAGGAAAGGTGAATTGCCTTTCTGTAAAACTCTTTAGACTCACGTCTACTTATCAGTAAATTAACAGGCATCTATAGTACTCCCCGGTTTAGCTATAGCTCTTTTAGGTGGTGAATTTATCGGCCAGGAATGCTTTACTCATATCTAAAACCAGTTTTGGATCGCCCTTTACTACCTGTTTGAACAGCTCTAAAGTGGTCATTTTTTCAGGTGGGATATGAGCGCAAGCTCTGCTAATTTTATTCAATCTTTCATCAGAGGCGTAGATTACTCTCTCTTTCATAGCGTGGATAAAGCTATGTTTTGAACCGAGTACTTTATCCCACTCTGAAGGGTATTTACTGAGAAACTTAGTCGAATAATTTCCAGTCTTAACTGCTTCACTAGCCAGTTTTCCTGCAAGTCTACCAGCTATCATTGCCTGCTTGATTCCGCCA
Source organism: Candidatus Cloacimonadota bacterium (assembly GCA_020532365.1). Lineage (GTDB taxonomy): Bacteria > Cloacimonadota > Cloacimonadia > Cloacimonadales > JAJBBL01 > JAJBBL01. Next base: position 3,785 of record JAJBBL010000123.1, read on the forward strand.
CCTGTTATCGGGTTGACCTGTCTCGCTGCATCCCCTACTAACATAACATTATCGGTGACAATTTCGCTTAACGTTCTTGCAACAGGTATACCTGCAAAGACGGTGTAGTTAATCGAAGGGTTCTCAAAGCGCTTGCTAATGAATTCATCTAAATAAGCTTTAGCCGGTTTTTCAGAGGCAAAGTTACCAGTTATTCCGATTCCTATATTAGCTGTATTAGCCGATTTAGGGAATATCCAAAGGTATCCGCCCGGGGCGATATTTGTACCGAAGTGGAACTCAAGTCTATGTGGGTCAATTTCTATGTTATTAATGGTATACTGTATGGCTGAAGAGACGTCGGTTAAAGAGAGATTAGTTTTGATGCCGAACCAGCGTCCTACACGTGATTCAATGCCATCAGCACCGATGATTATCTTACACTTTACAGTTTTAGGCGTCCCTACATGGGTATAAGCAACTTCAACTAAGCCGTCAGGGGTACGTTTGGCGTGAGTGACATTTGCTCTGGTGAGCATAGTCGCCCCTTTTTGTGAGGCAAGGTCACACAGGGCAGTGTCGAATATTCTACGTTCCAAGATGTACCCTTTGACGTGGCTTTTCATATCTAAGGTATTACCATCAGGTGTGATGAAGCGAGCCGAGTATATTTCATTAGCAATCCATCTTTCATCTATATCAATAAACTGGTCTAACCCAGGGCTGGAGACCCCTTCAGCACATCTGACAGGTATGCCGGTCTCTCTGTCTCGCTCCAAGAAGAGAACTGAGGCGCCACTTTCGGCAGCAAAACGGGCTGCCACGCTACCACCTGGTCCAGCACCGACAACGACTACGTCGTATTCTTTTTTTATCGATAATGACATACGTTTACTCCTTTACTATGGCTTGAGCAGGGCATACTTTCAAACATAAGCCACAATTAGTACATTTTTCCCTATCGATGATAGCTCTATATTCACTGATTTCTATGGCATCGACCGGGCACACTGAAACACAAGTTCCGCATAGGTCACAGCTTTCAAAATTGATTCTCATAATGATCTTCTCCGTTGATTATTCATCTTAAGTCAGATTGAT
>JAJBBL010000100.1 GCA_020532365.1 Candidatus Cloacimonadota bacterium
GAGATCCTCAAATCGCTCTCCACCCCGGGCAAGAGGACGGTCACGGTAGAGGAAATCAGGGCAAAGGAGCTCCCTGAAATCCTGCATCAAACCATCACCACTTAGCTATACGAAAAGAGCCATTTAAAATAACATGGGAGGCTAGCATGGACAGAAGAATATCCTATTGGTTCGGTGCTGGAGCTGAGAGTAGTTTTGGGTTACCTCAAGGAGGTGATTTTACTAGATCTACTCTTTTGGATTCAGCGAATGAATTACGTAAGGCATTGAGCAATTTTTATGATGGAATTGAAAATCATCTTCGCGATTGGGCTCCTCGCTACAATAGAAGTCTTTCATACACAACATACATGGGGAGGCAAATTATCGTCCAGACGGTGTTGTTCTTGATAAGAACTAACCATCCTCTCTCACAGGATGATCTTGCATATGCTATTGACAGTTTCTTTACTGAAGACGACATGAAACATCTCGAGGAAGAATTCAAACTGATGGTACTATCCAATCAAAAGGAATCAGAAGGCATCGAAACAAAAAAACCAATTATCGACAATGAAAGTCTTAAGGAGGTTTTAGACCTGATTATCTCCCCGTCCAAAATCACCGACGGGCTACCACATCATATGCTACTAAGCGCCATTGCTAAAAACCTGATCAGCTATGGCGTGATAGAAAAATATTTCCATACTATTATCAATCCCAAGAGCTATGGACCGGTGAAATATTGGAAATTGATTAACCACTACTGGCAATCCTATTTCGCGGTAACAGTCCCTCTTTGCGAGTATCTTATACGTCATGACAAAAAAAGTTTTGAGTGTTTTCATTTTGAATATACAGAGAAATTCAAGATTAAAAAGTCAGAAAGTAACTATACAATCTTCCTTGAGAATCTAAGAGAGATCAGCAAAATTCTGTGGTCTGAAAATGCTTTGAAATGTTTTGCAGCCAATTCAGAACACTATTATAACCAGTCCGAGGTAAGAAATGCTGTCGGCATCATCACCACAAACTACACTCCAATTATAAACACCATTGGCCCTGATAAGGTGGTATACACCAATGGCTGTCTCAATCTATTCGAATATCCATTTGAGTTGACGGTACATGACTTTTCTAAAGAGACAACGATCATTCCAATTCATAAAATGTATTTTCCCTTCATATTAGGAACCTCGTCAATTAAGCCAGTCATAGACGCCGTCCAGATACAACAAATCCATAAAATGTACGAGATTCTTAAAAAGAGCGACACCCTGATCATCATTGGATATGCAATCAATGTAGATGACAACCACCTAAACTCATTTATACGTAGCTTTCTGATGAACAACGAAGAGAAGAATACAAATTCTGTCATTTACTGTGCTTATTGTTCGCGAGACAAAGAATTTGATAAAATTACGAAGAAAAAGGAAATACTTCAATTATTGCGAATATATGGTGCTGACGGGGAGATAAATCAAAACTTCGAGAGACTGAAAGTTGTTAAGAATACAGGATGTGCAAAGACACTTTTTGAGAATATTGCAAAGATTGTATCCTCCACAATATAGAGAAAAATCATAATTAATCACTAGTGTCCGGATATAAGTCCATAAATAATAACTGTTTACCAAAGCACTGAGGACTTGAACATTTCAGCCCTTGCTGAGCATTTCCAGCACTCTCCAAAGAATACACAAACGAGACTGTCAATTACATCCTGACACATCGAACATACAAGAAGCCTACCATTGCCTTTCTCTCTCATTGTCCCGACTACCTCTCGGTATATCCAATGGTTTTGAAGAACAGCTCTCCCCACCGCCAGACTATAGAATACCAACAATGGTGACTATCTTTGCAAATACATAATCTTCTTATCAATCTGAAATGAGCATCCGCTACCCTCAGTAACTATTGAACCCAAATTCTCCCTGTGCATAAATGGCCCCTTTTGATCCGGTGCTCTGATCATCGCTGCGATCAACCCCAGCGGGGAAGTGCATCACCATCTCCTATCCCATCGTCTGGATGCATAGTGCCCGCTCAGAAGTCCCATTGCGTGATGCTCTATACACCAAGGAATTAGTTGCCAGTATTGCTTTGAGCAGGTATTACCCCTATACTCAGAGCCACAATTATGTTGCGGAGTGATGAGGATGAAAGAAAAACAAGAACCCAAGAAGATCACCATCGAATGGAACGCCAAGAAGGCAGCTCCCAAACCCACCAGGATCGGTATGATGTACTGCTTCAGGAACTGTGAGAAAAACCGCAACTGACTCGTACTGGAGAGTCTAGAAAAGCGCGCCATCAGTGTCCTCCTCTAGATTGAGACAAAGGGATGCGTTCCAACTTCTTCAGGCTTGCCTCTGTTGCTGTTACTTTCGATGCATTATACGGTGCTATCTTCATTGGAAGTGATCTCTTCGCCTACCTCTCTTGTTTCATGACAATAATATTCCCCAAATTTCACAGTTCTGAGAAAAATTGAAGCAAGTTACGCGTATACTATACATAAAAAATCAGTAGAACAAAAAAGGAAATTCAAAGTATGGAGATTCAATCTATTGACAAATTATTTTGGCTTCAGCTCATTACTGCAATCGCAGCGCTGCTAACCGCTGTCGTAGCTCTGTTCCAAGATAGAATCAAAACCAGCATCATCGGCCCTAACTTAAAAATATCTGTAAATGAAACACCAGATAGAAATCAAAATGAACATGGGGAGCAGATATGGTATTATCATCTCGACATCTGCAACAAGAGCTCTACCATAGCCAAAAACACTAGGGTCATATTAACCAAAATCGATGAAATTAAAGTTGGTGGGCTTAGGCAAGTATGGATTGGTGCGATACCTCTTACATGGATGTATGAAGAGTGTGAACCTGCTCAATCCCGAGACATTGGATCACAAAAGACTTGTGACATCTTTGCCATAGGAGAAAACATTGAGCTCAATTTGATGGTCAGCCAAAAAAGGAAAAATTTCCCTGAAAGCTGGAAAAACCAGATTGCTCTAAGACTAACCATAAATGTTAGGTATGACCAATCTTCTTTTGAACAGGAGCTCGATGTTCTTTGGGATGGGGAATGGGAATACTGCAGAGAAGAAATGGTCCCACACGTTAAGATCCAAATTGACCCCGATAAGATAAAACCCAAAAAATGCAAATAAAATTACAGGATGGCTTACTATCAACAATTCACCCATGGAGCCAAACATGATACAGTCAGTCACCCTTCACAACTACGGACACATCCATGATCTTGCTTGGAGCAACACCGGACCCATCAACGCGGTCATATCACCCAATGCTCTGAGCAAGACCTTCCTCCTCAAGGCACTCGCTTTCCGAACTCTTGCGATGTATCTTCGTGTAGATGCACCAAGCTCCCTGAACACAATCCTCGTTCACAAACTATCCATGATCCACCAGTATGAGAAGATCAGAGATCTTGTCACCAAGGGAGCTGCGGGCTCCCTCCCCTTCTCGATGCAATACAACGAGCAAATCCTTCATCTACCAGTTTGGCAACAACGCAACCCGGAAGATTGCCGGTATGGAGAACACTATCGAGCCCCGATCGAGCAACTCAATCTCCCTTCCCACAAGAGAAGTCTTGTAATTCCAGTACATCATCCTTCAAGCCCAGGAGGCCTATAAAGCCTTCAGTTTTGATGTGGACTACTACCATCTTGCACAAATCCTCACACGAAGAGGGAAGATCAACGAGTTCACTGATGCCAGAGAGAAACTCCATAACCTTATCGGCGTCCGCTTTGAACTCGATGATCAAAGCGGACACTGGGTGTTCAGAAATGGCAATCAACGATTCGCCACCGGGACAACAGCAGAAAGCGTGAAGAAGATCGCTATCCTCGACATTTTGTTCAACAACAGCTACCTAGATACCAACTCCATCATCTCCATTGATAAACCGAAGGCTGCTCTTCATCCAACCACAGTCTCCAAACTGTCGGCGATCATCGCCGTCCTCGCTACAAAAGGCATTCAATTCTTCCTGGCAACCCACTCCCAATTTGTCCTCAAAAAGCTATATCTCATCTCCCAGTCCCACAGCCTGTCCGTACCGATCATCATCAACGAAGCCAACACCTGGATTCAATATGACCTTCTTGACGATATTATCCTCGACAATTCGATCATCATTGGATCCATCCCCCTCTACGAAGAAGAAGTAGATCTGGTGCTCTCAGGACCACCAGCAATAAAGAACAAGGGCACTGAGTACCATCAAGGGGTTGATGAGAATGCATACCCGATCACTTCTTCTTTATACTGACATAAGTTATATACCTTATTGATAATATTTATTCTTTATATAATATGCAATTAGAATCTTATCAGGAGGTAATATCTCAGAATACCCATTACTTTACTTTCTCCAACCTCCTTTCTATTGACATAAGCTTCTCTCTTTATTACAGTATGAGTGTGTTCTGGGAAGAACACGTATCCTACCCCTTGCACCAGGGCCTCTCACCCTGAAAGGACGTAAAGAATGAGAAAGACCCTGATCTTCACCTTCCTGCTGATACTGATTACCACCCTCCTCACCGCTGCTGACCCCTCCCCTGCCACCTTCAGCGTCTCCACAAAGATCAGTGCCATCAACGACATGAAAATCACCAACGAACCGGTAGATGAAGAGTCCTTCAGCGACCCCAACACCACATTCAGCGGCTCCGTCTCCATCGTCGGTAGTGGATCAGGTCAAAACATGGATGGAGACGGGAACGTCAGCTTCTCCGCGTTTGTATCCACACTCTCC
>JAJBBL010000063.1 GCA_020532365.1 Candidatus Cloacimonadota bacterium
ATGTGCAATAGGTCTGCACCAGCCTCAATAACGGACTTAATCTCTTCTCCCAGCTTCGTAAAATCAGCTGAAAGAAGTGAAGGGGCGATTTTTATTCCTTTTTGCATTATCCTTCGTCACAAAATACAAGGTTTTATCTTCCATTGGCACTACTCTATTGATTCTCCTTTTAAGTTCCTCTTTGAGTAACACCAGCTCTTGCATAACTACATTATTGTCGACACCGATTAAGATCACAGAATCTTTAACGCTGATGACTCTTGTCTTGCTCGCTAAAAAGTCACCAACTATACTTCGCCAGTTCAAGATTAGAGCAACGAAGTCACCCTTATCTTCGCCTAACATATTGATTAGAAGGCGTGGGAGTGTATCAGTGGCCTTAACAAACGACATTTTACTTCCTGAAATTCGATCCTATTAAGCTGACGCCAAACCAGAAAAAGATAGTGATAGACAGCGCTGTATAATAGGCTAACCCTAACGCATGGTAGGTTTTATCGTGTTGGCTCATTATGAAGGCGGGTGTAGCTGATACTAAGATCAACAAGATGTATCCCAACAAGCTGTTTACAAACGTATGCTTATTGATCAAGCTTATTGCAAAGATGGATACTCCTAACAATAAGATTGTGACAAAGCTGATCATAAAGTAGATCCCCACTGAAAAGCCGACCCCTCTGAAGACAACATACGGCGTTATCACCCCTAAGGTGACCAAGACTATCCCTAAAATCCCCATTAACAGGCTACTATGCTTCTTATCAACTACCTTTTTAGTCTTCTGCTGCTTCATACTATAAAATAGCACTAAACCAAATACAACTATGAAGAACAGTGCATAGAGAGGTACCATTAATTTTGGATTGTCAGTCCCGAAGCCTAATGAAGCGAAGGCTCCGATAATGAGTACCCAAGTTATTATCTTTACGACTAATTTCAGGAATTCATTCATTTTATACCCCCTGAATCTTACTCTTCCTTACTAACAATTATCTTAATTTTGCTAACTATTTCTGATGTAAAAGCTACTTCTACTTCGTATTCGCCGAGTGCTTTATGATGGACATCCCCTTTAATCATTGATTTATGAACGTCAAACCCTTTCGCTTCAAGCTCTTTCTGGATATCAACGTTTGATACAGAACCAAAGAGATTCCCCTCTTCATCAGCACGACGTGAGAAGGTGAGTTCTACACCTTCAAGTGTACTGGCGATCTGTTTCAATTTAGCAGTAGCTTCTTCTGCTTTTTTATCCGCCTCTTCTTTAATAGAGTCTAATCTTTTAAGATTATTTGCGCTTGCGGGAATAGCATATTTTCTTGGCAGCAAGTAGTTTCTTGCAAATCCATTAGCAACATTAACTACATCGCCAGCTTTACCTAACTTATCTACATTTTCAAGCAATATGATTTTCATAGCTTCTCCTAAAAATTGTTTTCTTTATGATCGATTAAGCCCTCTTATATCAAGCCAGTAGTCACTAAATCCGAGTAAGGCAATGAAAAGGGCAAATAGAATGTTTATAAACATAAGAAATGTAGCAGCAAACAGGATGAATTTACTACGGTGTAAGAACTTCTTACTCCAAAAGTCGATTATCGCTAACCCTTGGATAACAAACAAGACGATAATGCTGAACAAGCAGTTCAAGCCGAACGTTCTTAGTGTTGGTATAACGGCTAAAATCAGCGTTATTATCAGGAGGTAGACTATCCAATTCGGCAATCTCATATTTTGATGATTCCAGGAGAGTCCTGTCCTTCTTGCTAAAAGATGAATCCCAACATATAGCGCTAAGATCATACTAATTGACCATATCGCAATCTGATAGTTTAACATCATTGATTTAACCTGTTCCAACATCATTATCACTTGCTCTTCGTTCATTGAAGAGAATAACTTCTCTGTTTGCATCAATTTCTCATAGCCACTGAATACTAAGTCAATCCTTTCGGTGAGCGTCTGTTTTAATAAACCCCATCGAGCTACTCCGTATCCCAGTTGCCATATACTACCTATATAAAATGCTTTGGTGAAATCTTTATCCTTAAAAAAGGACGATAACGTCATCCAAGCGACAACTACTATCCCACCAAACACTTCAAACATATCCGGTACCGCTATTACTCCAAAGAGGTTCAACAAGCCAAGCCCTATCAATAGGGTAAGAAATAGAATCTCTTTACCCTGATAGCCTTTCTTGACTATGAAGCTCCCCCCTATTGCAATCAAAAAGATCATCCCAAGAAACGGGGAGAGGATTGCAATGAATAACGATAACAGAGATATGAAGATCAAGTTATTCACCTACGAAGGGGATGAGGGCCATCTGGCGCGCTCTTTTTATCTCCTTACTTAACCTTCTTTGATGCTTGCTACAAGTACCAGTAAGCCTCATAGGCTCAATCTTTCCGCTTTCAGCAATATATTTACGCATCATATCTACGTTTTTGTAGTCGATCTTTAACTCTTTATTCTGACAGAAAGCACAAACTTTCCTTCTGTATGATCTACGTCTATTTGGATTAAAACTCATTTATACTCCTAAATTCAATTATTTTTTGTTTGTAATCAGAATGGGACATCGTCGTCGGTGAACTTACTGTCACCACCTTCATCGATAGGTGGCGCTTCATAGTCCCCACCAGTATAATCTGTCTTCTCAATGTAGTGAATCTTGTTGGCTACTATTTCGACTCTTTTTCTCTGTGCCCCTTCTTTATCGGTAAACGTTTGGGCGCTCAAATATCCTTCAACAACTACAGGGCTTCCTTTGCTAAGCCTTTCAGCACTAATTTCAGCAGTTCTTGCCCATGCTACAATATCAAGAAAATGAGCCTCTTCGACCCAATTACCGTCAGAACCTTGATAATTACGGTTGAACGCCACGCTAAACTTTGCCACTGCAGTTCCCTTTGGGGTGTAGCGAAGCTCAACATCTCTCGTCAAATGTCCACTTATAATAACACTATTAAGTTTTGGGAGTCTTATATCCCTTGCCATAGCTTTAGTCCTCATTGATCCTAAGAACGTTATACCTTAAGATATTTTCGTTTAACTGATAAAAGCGCTCAAGCTCTTTCACTTCATCAGGATCTAAACTGAAGTAATTTATCAGATAATACCCTTCCTTTTTCTTTTGAATTTCATAACTTAAGGTGCGCTTGCCCCAGGTAACTGTCTCTACGACTTCACCGTCAAGAGCTGCGATTTTCTCTTTGATCGAATCGATGACTTTTGTGTACTCGCTATCAGAAAGTTCTGGCACAAGTACAATCATACTTTCATAACTATTCATTTATTTCCTCCTTTGGTCCTCTGATCCCGAAATTTTTCTATTCTTTCGGAATAGGATACTTTATTTACACTATAATGATTGACCATCTCTGAGTATCCGAACTCAAGATACCGTTCAATCAGTTCTGCTGAGATGATTTTCATCTCATTTACAATGCCTACTTCACTCTTTCGAAAGTTCGAAAGAACGTAGTCAGACAAATCGCTATACGGCGTATTCCCTATGCCAAAGCGAAGCCTATAAAAGTTAGGATCCCCTATGGCTGAAATAATAGAGGAGACACCGTTATGGCCTCCAGCAGAGCCGTTAGCCCTTATCCTCAATTCCCCCAGCGGTATTGATACATCGTCGTAAACAACTAAAATAGACCCTATCTCGAACTGTCTACACACCTTTAAAACCGCTTCTCCACTCCTATTCATATACGTCATCGGCTTAAGAAGCAAAGCATCTTTAGCTTTAGCATACGTATACCCTTTCGACTTGGTAAACGAAGTACCCAGTCTGTCAGCCAGATCGTCAAGCACGAAAAACCCGGCGTTATGCCTGTTATTCGCATACTCCTTTCCAGGGTTACCGAGCCCAACTACCAGCTTCATTTACAATTATTATTCGCTTTCAGTAGCTTCTTCTTCAGTCTCTTCAGTAATCTCTTCACCGTCTAATGCATCCTCGTCTACTTCCTCTTCCTCAGCCTTTGGAGGATGTACGATAACGATCGGCAATTCTTCAGCTACTAAGAACTCAATATTTTCGATAGCTACTTCACCTATGGTAACTACGCCACCTATGTCTAAATCAGAAACATTTACCTCTATATCTTCAACGAGATCTTTTGGAAATGAAGAGGCTTCTACTTCACGAAGCAATACTTCTAATGTTCCACCATTGTTGCTAACACCAATAGGGGTACCTTCAATTCTGAACGGTATTCTAACGGTGATTTTAGCATCTTGTCGAATCTCAAGAAAGTCGATATGTTCGATCTCACGTGTAACCGGGTGAATCTGTTTGTCTTTCATAATTGTCTTATAAACTTTACCTTCGATATTCAAATCGAAGAAAGCCAACTCTCCTAAAGTTCTTCGATAGATCTTTAAGAAGTAATCTTTATCTAATTTTATTGGAAGTGGCTCTGTGCTATGCCCGTACAGTATAGCTGGGATGAAACCGTCCTTTCTCATTTGGTTTACTATAGACTTCCTACCTACTTCTCTTTTTAGTGCTTCAACCTTGATATTCATCTTTCCTCCGATGTTAATCCTGCTTTAATTGTTTGTTCTATTGCAACACATCTTTATTCTACCTAAAGAGGATACTAATCGACTCTTCTAAGTGTATTTTCTTTATAGCAATTGCCAATAATTCGGCTATTGACAACTGAACGATCTTCTCGCATTTCTGCTTCTCTTCCGAGAGCTGAATCGAGTTGGTAATAAATAGTTTTTCTATTGGAGAATCCTCCAAATCCTTCACAGCATTTC
>JAJBBL010000047.1 GCA_020532365.1 Candidatus Cloacimonadota bacterium
AATAGAGATAGTGTCATCAACTGACGGTTCTGAAACTAATATAGGTTGGAAGCGCCTTTCTAATGCAGCATCCTTTTCAATATATTTACGGTATTCATCTAAAGTTGTAGCACCGATACAGTGAAGAGTACCCCTTGCTAAAGCTGGTTTAAGCATATTAGAAGCATCCATAGAGCCTTCGGCAGCTCCTGCTCCTACAACAGTGTGTATCTCATCAATGAAAAGAACTACTTGTCCATCAGCCTCTTCCACCTCTTTGAGAACTGCTTTAAGCCGCTCTTCAAACTCTCCTCTAAACTTAGCCCCTGCAACTAAAGCGGCCATATCAAGCTCTAAAAGCTCTTTGTTTTTGAGATTGTCAGGTACATCTTGATCGATAATTCTTTTTGCTAAACCCTCTGCAATAGCAGTCTTACCAACCCCTGGATCACCAATTAAAAGTGGATTGTTTTTACGGCGACGTGCCAAAATTTGGATGGTACGTCGTATTTCGTCGTCTCTACCTATCACTGGGTCTAACTTGCCTTGTAATGCTAACTGGGTGAGATTTCTTGTGTATTTCTGCAGCGCTTGATAAGTTGCTTCTGGGTTTTGATCAGTGACTTTTTGGTTACCCCTTATCTCTTTAAGGGCAAAGAGTATCTTGTCTTTCTTAACCTGCTGCTTCTTTAAAACAGACTCGCTTTTTTTCCCTTTTTCAACTATGCCCAACAACAGGTGTTCCAGGCTGATAAAATCGTCTTGAAAGTTTATCTGTTCTACTTCAGCCTGTTTGAATACTCGATCGAGCTCACTCGAAAGATAGATTTTAGAAGTGCCACTAACCTTAGGCAGTTTTTTTATTTCGTTAAGTATATCTTGATTAAGCAGTTGAGTATTAACGTCTATTTTTTTAAGTAATGGTTCTATAAAACTCTCTTCTTGTGTTATGAGTGCAGATAACAGGTGTAGAGAGAGTATTTCTTGGTTACCGAATTCTTGGGCGATATTTTGTGCGTTTTCTATAGCTTCTTGAGCTTTATAGGTCATTTTATTATAATTCATTCCCTCTTCTCCTTCAATGTTTTCATTTTAGAGGCATAGTAGCTGAGGGTCGGTTATTTTGTCAAGAAAGAAATTAGCAGTCACTTGGCGTGACTGCTAAAGAAGGGCGGGTGAAGTAAAACTAAACGCTAAATACTATATCGTAGCCTTTAGTGTCGTCGGTAAAAAGATCTCGAAACAGGCACCACCTGTAGGCTGATTGTATGCTACAATTCTACCATTATGATCCTCTATTACCTTTTGACTAATCGCCAAACCAAGCCCGGTACCACCTTTTTTACCATGGGTAGCAAACGGTTCAAATAGTTTACTTAAAATCTCTTCTGGTATTCCAGGGCCATTATCTTGAACTGTTATATACACGAAATCCCCTTCTAATTTAGAGCTGATTTCAATCCTGCCGTCCGGTTTGTTGCCGATAGCCTCCATTGCATTTTTACAGATATTGACGATCGTCCTATTGATTTTTTGGACATCCATTACCACTTCTTGCTTAACCCAGTTACTAAGGTTGATGCTTATCTCTCGTGCATCTGCTATAGGATTGAGGTCATCTAAAAGTTCGTTAAAGAACTTTTCTAAGCTAACCTCTTCGAGTATCAAGTCGGACTTCTCTCCTCGAGCAAAGTCGAGTATCTCTTTGATCATTTCGTCTAAAACTTTCACCTGTTTTACAATTCGATCTGTAAATTGAGCGGTGTCTTCAAATACGTTTTCAATCAATTGAGCTGTCAGCACAATAACGGTAATAGGTGTTTTAATATCGTGAACTATCTTACTTGCAGCAGTACCAATAGCGGCCAATTTTTTCTCTTGGATAAGGGAGTCGAGCATTTCCATATATTTAGCATTAGTCTCCCTAAGTCTTTTAGACATAGTTCTAACGAGATCGAATAGTACGTTGGGATAGTCCTTACAGGTGTTTAGAAAGTCATTCTTACTAATTCTAAGGAGCACTGACTCTTTTACAGCGGTTGCTGTTCCGGAGCGTGGTTCATCGTCTATGAGGGCTAATTCGCCGAAATAATCGTAAGGTTTAAACTCGATGAGTTCACCGGTAGCTTCATCTTCGATATTGATTTTTTTCGTGAGTGAGATGCTACCTGACTTAAGAATATAAAAGCTATCTCCAGGGTCATTTTCGTGAAAAAGGACTTCTCCTTTCTTCACCGCAACTTTTTTAAACTGATTAGCTATAGCTTGCAAAGGTTCTTCTTCTAACTGGCTCAGGAAGTCTATTTTTTTTATTAGGCTCAAATTATCCATCTATCACACTCCTTTTTGAGGTTTATTGTAGTGTTTACTCTCGCAACTTGCTTGAATCTGTCAAACAAAATCCACGATATTGAAACGGAACTATTCAGATTACGTTATAGTATATAGTAACTCAGCTAAGTGGGTGAGTTGGTAAAACAATTAGTATTTTCAGGAGGAAAATATGAAGAGATTTTCTCTGATTTTGATAGGTTTAGCTTTAGGGACATTACTCTTAGCTCAACAACCTCATCATCAGAAAGGTATGTTGATGAATAAAAGCGGCTACAATAATAGTAACAGATGTAATGAGATGGGCTTCCGCAACTATCGCGGTAAGGATGATATGTGCGGTATGAGGATGATTGATCAGCTCGATCTGACTGACGCGCAAATTGACAAGATAAATGATTTAAGAAAAGAACATCAAACTAAAATAGTTGAGCTCAAAGCAGATGTAAGTAAGCTGCAGATTGATCTCAAAGAGGCTAACCGAAATACCGACTTTAAAAAGGCAAAAAGTATAAACGATAAAATATATAAGAAAAAAGGGGAGATCGCTAAGAAAAGGATCGAACTAAATGAAAAAATATTTAACCAACTTACTGAAGGACAGCAAGAAAGAATAACCACACTAAAAAAATACAATAGAGCAAAGTAGTAGACTGAGACATAATTCCTCTTAAACTCAATAACTACTAAATTACCACATACCTCCTAAGAGTCGCAGCTTTAGGGTTGCGACTCTTTTTCTTTTACCACCAGGCGCTCTCATATAATTAAGGGAGCTAAAGATTGTAAGGAAATAAGAATCTCTTAAAAAACATATGAGAAAAATAAAATAAAGCTTGACATTCAAAGAAGGATTACTTTTATTGACTCAACCTTACGGAGGAAATGATAGTGCTTAGATACCTTAAAACATATTTGACTATTTGCTCTTATGAGTCTACGATAGAGAGAAGATCTATCTATCTATCTATCTATCTATCTATCTATCTATCTATCGCCACAGCTATATCTAAAAAAAATAACGCATATATCGAACCCATACTTAGAGCAACTGAGAAAAGCAGTAAAGTACTATGGAGCTAAAAATCGATTCATTGTTTCCCGACCTCCACTTTATTATAAAGCTGGAGGCCAATTCATAGTATAAAAAAACAAAACAAAAGAAAGTTTGGAGGAAACAATGAAAAAGATTTATGTTTTATTTAGTTTGATTTTGCTTGTTACGTTTTTGACTACTGGTTTGCTTAATGCGCAATTCGCTGGCGGAGCAGGCTTAGAAAATGACCCCTATCAAATTGCAACGGCGGAACACCTGAATAACATTAGAGACTATACAGGTTCACATTTTATTCAAACGGCAGATATAGTATTTAGTGAAGAGGATTTTGAACAGGGTGGAGCATATTTTAACTTTGGCCGAGGGTGGCTACCCATAGGGGGCGATGGTATAAGCAGCTCTCCATTTACAGGTAGTTATAGCGGTGAAGGTTATACAATAGAGAACCTTACTATATTAGGAAGTTCAGATAACTTTTTAGGACTATTTGGACAGACAGTACATGCTAAGCTTACTGGGATAAGGTTGAAAAACGTTTCTATTGCAGGCGACTATATAATGCCCAGTAATTTGGTAGGAGCCCTTGTTGGATTCGCCTTAGAGACATCAATAACTCGGTGTTCAGTAGAGGGTGGAGTAATTAGTGGTAATAATTACGTTGGCGGGCTCACAGGTGGCGCCTCGGGTTTCTTCTTACCTCAATATTACAGCAAAGGAACACCGAATCCAGAGCAAAAGGAAAAGGAAATAGGTATAGACTATATTGCAAGCTTGATAGAGAAAGTAGAGCACTATCTACCCAGTCAAAAAAATGGAATACCTGAACCAGAGAACTCGCTTATATCCGGTTGCTATTCCGACATATCTGTTAATGGAGAAAGTATTGTCGGGGGCTTATTAGGAGCCCAATATTTCAGTATTTTAGAGTTTTCCCATTCAATAGGAAATGTGTCAGGTGATGAGCACGTCGGTGGTCTGGAAGGGGCCATAGATTTTTTTGTTAATATCTCAAATTGCTATGCCAGAGGTGATGTTGAAGGTGAAGAACACTACGGCGGCCTTGTTGGGACTGTAGGCTATGATGCCGGTTACTGTACAGTAGAGTATACCTACTCAACAGGTGCCATTTCTGTACAAAGGTCTATAGCTAATTCAGGGTTATTTGGATTTCTTCACCAAAATAGTACTGTGACAGAAAGCTTTTGGGATACTGACACATCTGGGATACCAAATTACCCGGGTGGTGAAGGACGAACAACACAAGAAATGACATACCCTTACGGTCCTGTGTCGATTTATGCAAATTGGAATATGGAAAACAACTGGACTGATGACTTAGATTATCTAAACGATGGCTATCCGAAGATAAGCAGTGATAGACAAATGACGAACGACTTTTATG
>JAJBBL010000075.1 GCA_020532365.1 Candidatus Cloacimonadota bacterium
CTAAAAACAGGTAGTGGCATCTGGATTCACGGCCACGACTTAGATAGCTTTATTGACTACGATTCTGAAGGGTGTATAAGACTCTATAATGATGATATACTCTCTCTTATCGATCACCTGAAACCAAAACAAGTTCCCGTTATCATCGAAGAGGTGGTAGAATGGGTAAAGCCTGAAGTCTTTCACACCTATTACCAAAACATCTCCCAAAGAATAGATGAATGGTCTACCGCGTGGAAAGAGAGACAGATAGACACCTATCTCTCCTTTTATCATAATTCGTTCTGGAACCTATCTACAAAGCAAGATATCATCGGATGGAAAGAAAGTCAGACTACGCTCTTCGATTCCATTGAAGAGCCAATGCTTGAGCTGAATAGTGCCAAATATCTTATCGATGAAAAGCTCATCCTATTAGAAGTAGACTTCCAGTCCCTTATGGGCGATGATCTTCTAAATGGCTCTAAAAAAGTACTCTGGCAATTAATTGACGACCGCTTTTATATCGTCCAAGAAGAGTAGGTTCTCAATAGAAAGAAAAGTTTATCTTGACTTTAACTACCCTTCAGTCAGATGTTTTTATATCAAGTTGAGGAGAATATGAAAGAAGCACTTTTTTATGAGAAACTGTTGGGAGAGCGGGTACTCTGCCTTCTCTGTCCACATTCCTGTAATATTAAAGAGGGGGATGTTGGCATATGCAGAGTTAGAAGAAACGAGCAAGGTCTCCTATATGTCACTAATTACGCTAAAACAGTGACTATAAACATAGACCCCATAGAGAAAAAGCCACTCTACCACTTCTACCCTAATAGCAGTATCCTTTCTTTGGGAAGTAACTCATGCAACCTCTCTTGTGACTTCTGTCAAAACTACACGATCAGTCAAATGGAGTCGGAGACTATAGTCATCACCCCTGAACAGCTCTTAAAGCTCTGTCGTCAAAAGAATATTAATTCGGTTGCATACACTTATACAGAGCCAATTACCTGGTACGAGTATGTATTAGAATCGGCTAAACTGCTTAAAGAGAATGGTATTAAGACGGTCTTGATTAGCAATGGATATATCAATGAAAAGCCACTACTTCATCTACTCCCCTATATTGACGCAATGAATATAGATCTTAAAGGGATGTCAGATACCTTCTACCAAAACCTTTGTGAGGGAACTCTACAGCCTGTTTTAGAGAGTATTAGAATAGCTGCTGCAAACTGCCACCTTGAAATTACTAACTTGCTAATCCCTAAGCAAAATGACAGCATAGATGATCTTAATAAGCTAACAGATTTTATCGCTGACGTTAATAAAGATATACCTGTACACTTCTCGCGATACTACCCACAATATCAGCGTGATACAGAGCCTACTTCTTATACCACTCTACAAACAGCTTATGAAATTGCCAAAAGAAAGTTGAGTTACGTGTACTTAGGCAATATTTTAACTGAGACAGAAACTAATACATATTGTCCAAACTGCAATACGTTACTCATCGAAAGAAACAGTTTTAATGCACACATTTTTAACCTCAAAGGTAACAAGTGCGCCAACTGCTCTCATCAAATATATGGACAGTTTAACCCAACTTAAAAACATCTATCTAATAAGAGAATAGCGAGGAGGGCTACTCAATGAGAAATAGAAGAAGTAGTAACCATCGGAAGAAAAAGAGTGGTTACAACATAAAAAAGATAATACTTTATTCATTAGCTCTGATAGCAATCATTTTTATTTATGGATACCTCTCAAAAGCAGGTCATAAACAACCTGTCACAATGACTGAAGATAAGGCTAAAGAACCTGTTTTCCGTAAAGACACCGAACTGAGCTTTTTCAATCCAGATGGCTCAATGATCAGAAGCATCGACATAGAGATTGCAGATACTGATGAGACACGATTACAAGGCTTAATGTACAGAACTGTTCTATTGCAGAATCAAGGAATGCTGTTTATCTTCCCCAGAACTGAGATTGTTTCTATGTGGATGCAGAACACCTATATTCCGCTCGATATGATATTCGTCAGAGAGAATAAAACAGTCTCTGAAATAATCACTGCCTCTACCACTCACAGTGAACGTTTTTTGATTAGTGAAGAGGAGTGTCGTTATGTTATCGAAGTGAACGCTGGCTTTGCCGAAGCGAATGGTATCAGAGAGGGGTGTTTAATAGCCTGGTAAGCCTAATTCTAATAAAGCTTTGATCTTTTAAGAAGGTATTGCAAGAGTAGCTCATCATAAGGGGTCTCTGTCGAGATTGCGTTATACTCTATTCTCCCTTCATAGCACTGTTTCTTGAAGTATTCTATGGTGTTTTCGTATTCTTCAAGGTACTCTTTCTTAATCAGCCAGGGGTTAACCGTAATCTTTTCTTTAGTTTCAGCATCGACAAACTCCGTCTCAGCTTGAAAGTCGAAAGCGTATTCCTGCTTGTCTTGAATATGAAATACTATCACTTCATTCTTTTTATGTCTGAAGTGTTGCAGTCCGGCTATAATCTTTTCAGGGTCATCAATAAGATCAGAGATGAGAATGATCAAGCCCCGTTTATTGATACGCTCTGCCAGGTGATGTAGCACATCTGCAGTCATCGTCTTATTCTCAGGGGTTAAGCCTGCAATGGTTTTCAATACTATATCAAGATAAGATTTAGCGGCTCTTGGCGGAAGATAATTAGTAATCCGATCATTGAACGAGAGTATACCCATTGCATCCTGCTGATTCACCATTAAGTAGGCCAATGCTGAGGCAAATGTTTTGGCAAACTCCAACTTGCTAACCTTACCTGAAGAGTAGCTCATCGATTGGCTATGATCGATTAAAATGTAGGATTTCAGGTTAGTCTCTTCTTCGTAACGTCTGATATAATAGCGATTGGTCTTACCATACACCTTCCAATCTATATCTCTCACCGAGTCGCCGGGGTTATACTGTCTATGATCTGAGAACTCGACACTAAAGCCGTGGTAAGGGGATTTATGTAGTCCCACCATAAACCCTTCTACGATTAAGCGTGCTCTCAGCTTAAACTTATCCAGTTTAGCTATAACTTCTTCAGATAAAAGCTGTCTATTCATTCATCGACTTCCATACAGCCTTTGTGCTATTCCTCTTTCCTTCTGAATAAACCACTTATAATCGACAGTGGGAACAGCACTAAATAAGCGATAATCAATAAGATAGGCGATATTGTGATATCTCCAGTTCCCATCACTATATAGCCGATAATAGTAAAGATTATCCCCAAAACAAACAGCCCGATGCTGTATTTATCGAAAACAAACTTTCTGTTCTTCATCTCTATTTATCCCCTATTTCTCAATCTTATCAATCTCTTGTAGAAGAAGTATTGCTTCGACAACACTATCTTCATCGTTATTAGTTACTATAGCTTTATTCAAATAATAGCGTGCTTCGTGGTAATCAGACAGACGGAAGTATACAGCCCCTATATGATAAAATATAATACTATCTTCTGAATCTTGCTCTATATTACTCTTAAGATACTCTAAAGCCTTTAGATAATCCCCTTTGTTGTAGTAGAGCCAAGCCACACTATCCTGTATTGCCAAGTCATCGGGAGCAAGCGAAATTGCTTTAAACAAGTGTTGTTCAGCTTCTGGAAGCCTTTCTGTTTCTGTCAGCAGGATGTATCCCAACCAATTAAGCATATGGGAATCCTCTGGATATAACTCCAGTCCATTCTCTATCAAAGCAAGCCCCTCTTCGGCTCTGTCTGAGTTTTTATAAATTGAAGCAAGTAGGATGAACAATGTTGGAGGTGGATTTTTTATATCCTCAAAGACTGCGAGCAAGTATTCTTCCGCCAATGATTTAAACCCAAACTTAATCATAGACCCCACTATAATAGAATGTGGTGACTCCTCTTTAAAGGTAGCTATTTTTGAAAACATATCATAAGCGATATCATACAGCCCGTAATAGACGCTTAAGTTTCCCAAGGAGAACAGGATTTCTTCATCATCAATCTCTAATAATGCCAGCTTTTCAATCCTATCTTTAGCTTGTTCACCTCTTTGTGCGTGTGCATCAACTTCAGCTCTTAAACAATCTATACGTAATGGGTCATACCCTAACACCAGAAGTTCAGCAAAGAGCTGCTCAGGATCCAACGACTCTTTATCTTCCAAATCCATAGCAAGAGAGCTCAAAAAATGATAAGGGTTAGACAAATCGTTAGTTTTAAGCCCGTGTTCAAAATCGATGTTCACAGCTGTCTTAATGTCAGGACTATTGATAATCTCCATAAAATACTCAGCAGCCAGTTTATATTCTCCAGCATATGCTGCCACTGCTGGGAAGACTATTAATTTTATATACTCCTCTATCATAGAGAAGGTAAACTTATCTAAAATATATTCACCAAATTCATACGCCACTTCATAATTATTAGCCCAATACAGAGCTATATATACTTCCAACAGTATTTCAAGGTTTGTCACATCTCTAAAGTGTTTTGCATAGTATGATATCTCTTCATATCTTTTTGAGTGAAAGCTTTCATCAATAAAGAACGATTTATCCTCTAAGCTAACGTATTTCTCTTCATCCAACCTATTTCTAATCAGTTCAAACAGAGTTTCCTTATCTTGAGCCGCTCTATAGAATATTGACAACTCTTTATATGCTTCTTCATTATCGAACCGATTGAGCGCCTCTTTATAGATTACTTCACTTCGGTATGGATCTATTGCTATATACAGTCGTGCTATAGAA
>JAJBBL010000056.1 GCA_020532365.1 Candidatus Cloacimonadota bacterium
GCACTTGTAGATATGCTACTTTGTAGTGAGATTGGGAAGTTGGATGTCTCTTTCCCATCTAAGCCTATAGAATGGAGTAATCCACCACTGTCACCGTACACTATATCAAGTTTACCATTTAAATCCATATCGGCCAAGACAGGTGTAGATTCGATAGGAGAGCCGGTATTTTTAGGGAAGTTAGGTTTAGGGTTCCCATTGTTATCTAAAACGATGATATTACCGCTCATATCGGCGACGATTATTTCACAAGTTCCGTCATTATCTAAGTCATAAGCCAATACACCAGCTCTAACTTGATTGCCTAATGCACGTGAAATAAACTCATTTCCTTCGTTATCAAATGCTTTTACAATGCCTTGTATGTTAGCTACTAAAACGTCTGGTGAACCGTTACCACTTATGTCGGCCACAATAGGACCGTTCCAAGAAGCAGCGCCTATAGATTTTGGCCAACCGGGGAGATCCTGTTTAGTTACTATAGAGATGGCGTGTAATTGTCCAGCAGATGTAGAGAAGATAATCTCTTTATTTCCGTCTCCATTTAGGTCAGCCGAGGCTGGTGCAGACATAACAGGTCCGCTGATATCTATTGGGAAGCCAGGATACATAGTACCGTCAGCATTCAAGACAATTAGTTGGGGGTTTGAGAAGGTAAGAGATACTATCTCAAATTTATGGTCTCCATCAACGTCGATAATCATTGGGTTGGATGAGAGTCTTCCACCTGCATCGTGTTCGAATAGGATTCTTCCTCTATAGTCAACACAGAATATTTTACCAGAAGCTGTATGTGCCACTATTTCTTTACGACCGTTGACGGTAAGGTCAGCAGCAGCTACAGCAGTATTGATAGCTGAGCCTAAGTTAACAGGAAACCCTGGTAGAGGGGTCTTATCTTTTTGAACTACTCTTAAGTTACCAGAAGGGTCGCCAAAGATTATTTCAGCTGATTCGTCTCTATTAATATCGGTGATAAGGGCTGATGATGTTGAAACACCTCCAAGTGCTAACGGCCAGCCAGCCTGCTGTAATGAGAGGTCAACTTCTAAGTCAAAGCTCTTCTCATAGGGGAATTGGGCGTTATGGTTAGCAGTAATGGTAACTTTAAAAGGAATAGTTAAGTTTGAGATAAACTCATCAGTCTTGAAGATAAATGGGTTACGTGTGTTAAACGATACAGAGCCACCATCAATTACGGGATAGCCTATAGTATCTTGGATTATTTCTACACCTGGAGCGTTTGTTGATAATGTGGCTGTTACGTCAGCCGCAGTAAGCCAATCTAATTCGTTGAATATGTGAACAAATAGGTTAACTTCCTCGCCTGGGTTAGGTACGCCGTCCATATCACCATTAGCTTCTTCAACACTATAGTCGAATATTGATAGGTTTGGAATTAAATCGAACATAACAGCTTTAAAAGCGTTAAGGCGTCCAAATCCTAATAATCCAGCATAATTTGGATTGAGATCATCGACATAGTCGCAGGTAAACATTAAACGATCTTTAATGTCTGTAGGACCTAAATGTGGGTGAAGAGTCTTAACGAGAGCTGCAACACCTGCAACAACCGGTGAAGCCATTGACGTACCACTTTGAGTACTATAGTTATTCTGAATCCAAGGGGCTCTGATGTTTGCTCCTGGAGCCATTAAGTCGATCGGCTCACCATAATCAGAAAAACCAGCTTTAATATCTCCAGGACCAGACGCTGCGACGCAAAGAGCGCTCGGTACGTCAGCAGGGTAATCTCTATAGGATGAGTTATGCTCTGTGTTATCATTTCCAGCAGCTACAACAACTAATGAACCATTTTGTGTTGCGTTGTTTACTGTAGTGGTAGCGGTACCACCACTGCCAGGTCCACCCCAGCTACAGTTGATGATGTCAGCACCAGTATCGGCAGCATATTTAATCTGTTGGTAGCCGTATTGGACACCTTTGGCTTCCTCTCCCGTTGGGGAGCCTTTGCAAATCATAATAGAGACAGTTAGTGCTGCTCCTGCAACACCGACGCCATTGTCTCCAACAGCCCCTGCACATCCAGCAACGTGTGTGCCGTGTGCGCTACCTGGGTGGTATTGGTATGGGTTGTTATCGTTGTCTACAAAGTCCCAGCCCATAATATCATCTATTCTTCCATTCCCATCATTGTCTCTACCGTCTCCGCCAATAATACTCCCTGAAGCCCAATTTATAGTAATGCCTGGCAGTTCTGCTTCGTTAATCCATATGTTATCGGCTAAGTCAGGGTGATTCCATTTTACTCCGGAGTCTGTGATAGCTACTACTATTTCTTTGCTACCTTTGGTGTAGTCCCAAACATCAGGTGTTTGTATAACTTTATGGTGCCATTGTTGGCTAAACTCCGGGTCATTAGGAGTGTATCGGAATCTATTTATAGCCTCATATTCAGCATAAACTACATATTTTTGTTTAGCGAGTTTTTCTTGTGCTTTTTCTATATTGTCGTTACTTTTGAGAGTAAGTTTATAGATATTTTGAAGATAGACTCCATTGTCATTCCATTCAGGGTCTTTGACAAAGTCGAACATTTGAGTCAGATCGACAATTTGGAACTCTTCAGCCAATTTATTAAACTCACCGATATGAGTTTTAACGATATCGTTTTCTTTAGTAAAGTCAATTTTGCCACTTGTATTGCCAATAGCATCGGCAGTAAAGGCGACGATAATTGTCTTTGGATAGAAGTGTTCTTCAATGAAGGGTAGTCCACTTGCGATCAGACAGGTCGTGATCAATGCTGTGAGAAGTCCAATCGCAGTAATCTTTTTAGTCATCAATAGCTCCTTTATTAAGACGAATTATAAAAAAACCGGAGCTTATTAGGCCCCGGTTTTTTATTATGTCATATGTGATTTATTTTAACAGGATCATTCTTTTGTTAATGGTTTGGCTATCGCTTTCGACTTTATAGAAATAGATACCGCTTGATACGTTAGTGCCGTTTTGGTCTTTTCCGTCCCAAACGTAGCTATGATCGCCTGCAGTAAGGAAGTCATCAACGATAGTTTTTACTAATTGTCCTTTAAGGTTATACACTGACAGGTTAATGTCAGTAGCTTTAGGGATCGACATTTTAATAGTAGTTTCTGGGTTGAATGGGTTTGGATAGTTATTAACTGTCAATCTTTGTGGAGCAGGTGTAAGAACAGTTTCGACGTCTGTATTTCCGTCGAGAATGGCTCTAATCATAAGGTTACCTGCTTGTAACTTATTCCAGGGTGCATCTTTTCCAATCTGAGTTAAACTACTGCTTACAGTGTCTTGATCCAATCCAACCGCTGAGGAAGCGTTAGTTTCTTGGATAGCTATATAGAATGGGCTACTTGTGAGGTAGATAGGGTTATCAGGTTGTACAGTAATAGTATTCCACCCTGTTTTGATATTTCCAGCTGCATAGATGAACTGGTTAATCTGCATTGGAGCAGGAGCTCCGTCAACGTCTGGATATATTTTAAGAACCATTCCACCACTCTTTTTGGTTTCCACGTATACTTTGATGTGGCTCAGGTGTGCTTCACCATTAATTTCTGGGATGAATCTAACAGCTACGTGGTTGTTATGTCCAGCATTATAGCCAGTTTCTGCAGTTCCATCATCATAATAATGCTCATAAGCAGTTGGTGACATAACGAAAACACTGGCTTCATTTGAGAATTCAGACTCACCGTCATCATAGATAGCTGAAATAACGTAGAAGTTGTTAGCACCGGTGATTGGATTTGCGTCTATATAGAAGTCTGTATCTTGGTCGACGTTTTCGATCAGATTGTATCCGTTGCCGGAAGTAGCAGAGCGATAAATGTTGAATCCAGTAAGGGCTCTATTATTGCTTAAAATAGATGGTATTCCTTGTATTTCAACGAGAGCTTGGATATTCCAGTTACCATCGAGCTGTCCACCAGTAGCGTCAAACAATGACTGCCATGCACCGCCAAGTTTAATCATATCACCTTTGTTTTGAACCCTTGGGCCACTGTCAATTCCGAGTGGGAACTGGCCTGCTAATAATGCGTCTGCCTCATAGCCGATCCAGTAATCAACACCAAACTCGATATTAACAGGGTCGTTTAGTACAACTTCGTTCCAAGCATCTGGTGTAAAGGTGTTTACAACTTGTGATGTTACTTCAGAACTACCTGTTATGCCTCTCCATACTTTTACTTTATATTTAGCATTAAGCTCTCTTGGGAAGAACTTTATTTTTGTTATTGAACCGCCGACGTATGAGTTTAAGTCCGCTGCTGTAAAACGAGCTGAAACCTCGGTAATTCCTGCCTGCTCTGTGCCTACGCCGTCGTGGTTAGCCCCATTATCCCAGTTTATCCAACCTTCACTACCACCGGAAGCAGGAATGTCCCAGCTAAGGTCAACTTCTTGGTCAACAGCATGTGCCATAAGGTTAGTCGGAGCTGGTAAGTATTGAGAGTGATAAATCACATAGTCATCAATCATAATACCTTCAAGGCTTGGCTGGTGTTGGATTGAATACATATAGATTCTGAAGCGAACTGTTTCACCGGCATAGCCTGAAATATCACCGTCTAAACTATAAGCGGTTGTAACAGAATACCACATTTCAGGAGCGTCAATATAGACATAGTTTTTACCCCCATCTTTACCGTATGGGTTACTCATTGCGTACCAGTCTCTACCATCATTAGGTGAAATTTCCCATCCCCAATAATCACAGTTCGGGA
>JAJBBL010000004.1 GCA_020532365.1 Candidatus Cloacimonadota bacterium
AGGCGTCTATCTCGCCAAAAAGGTTAACCAGGTAATCTTTTTAGAAAATCATAACCGCTCTGTACTCGATGGAATCGAGAACTGCCGAATTAATAGAGTAAAAAACTTTTCTTATATGGAAGGGGACGTTGAAGAAAACCTCCAACACGCTCTGAAAACCCCATTTGTGAGTACCGTTGTTTTGGATCCGCCACGTAAAGGGGTCGATAAGAGAGTAATTGAAATCCTCGTCAATAGCCCTATCAACAAAATACTCTATATGAGTTGTGATATTTCGACCCAGAAAAGAGACTTAGACCTCCTTGTAGCTGGTGGCTTCAAAGTGCTAAATATCAAACCTTTCGATATGTTCCCCCATACTTTCCATATTGAAAATATAGTGGTGCTGACCCGATAAGTTATAATCAGTATAACTCCTCTCTCGAACAACTAAATAAAACTGAGATATTTTTTTACTTTTTCTGCTAAACGGTTATAATAGCAGTGTATGACTAAAACAACCTTTTGACTACTGACTGCAACTTACTGCCAGTAATCAACATATCGTTATGACACTCATACTCCTTGAGTATGTAGTCTCAAACTAACCAAACAAGCAGACAAGAAGGGGGAATCTTGATGAGCACTCAACCAACAGTTCTTTTTCACGATCCAAAACTGGAGGAAGCAGTCCGACAAAATATCGATAAAATGGATGGTGATCTGACGATTGCTGACTTAGAAAGCATCGAAGAACTTGAATGTTCAAATCAACATTTCAAAAGCATCAAAGGGATAGAGCAACTGAAAAACCTAAAGAAAATATCTTTTCAGGAAGTTAATATCGATGATTTAGAGTCACTGGGTGAACTCACCAACATAGAATCACTTACTTGTGATTATGCTAAAATTGCTGATATTGAGCCAATAATGTCATTAACAAATCTACGTGAGCTTTCACTTATTCAGTGTAACCTTACTGATATCAGCCAATTGAAGAATCTAAAAAACCTGGAATCACTCGATATAAGCTGGAATCGTATAGAAGATATAAGTTCCTTAGCTGAATTAAAGTGCCTAACTACCCTCATACTTGAGAGAAATAAAGTTCAAGATATATCTCCTTTGAGAGAGCTCAAAAGTTTAACTTACTTGACTCTAAGAGGAAATAGAGTCGATGATATTACCCCTCTTAAAAACCTAACGAGCTTAACTAAATTAGAACTTGGTTTGAATGGGCTTAAGGATATTAGCCCGCTGTCTGGACTGACGAACTTAACAAATATTGACCTTAGTCCCGATCTGCTAAAAGATTTTCTGCCAGCACTCAAACTGGTTAACCCAGCTTCTTACGAGAATAAACCAAACATGGTTAAAGACCTTAGCCCTCTGAGCGGGTTAACCAAGCTTGTATCCATTAATCTTGATGAAAACAAAGTTGAGGACTTTACACCACTCACGAAACTAAGCAACTTGGAATGCCTGCACCTTGAAGACAATATGATCACGAACATTCCATCACTGAGTGAATTGAAAAACTTAAGGACACTTTATCTTAAAAAGAACCGGATCAGAGATATACGCCCGTTAGCTGACTTAAATAAGCTGACCAAACTTGGACTTAGTAACAACAAATTCAGAAATATAACCCCTTTAAAGAACCTAACAAATCTTGATTTTCTGGCTCTTGGACATAACAGTATCAAAGACATTAGTCCATTAAAAAATCTAACCTCACTAACCACCCTCAATCTGACTCATAATAAAATAAAAGACATCAGGGCACTGGCCGAATTAACTGGCCTTACAACTCTAAACTTATGCAATAATAAGCTTACCGATGTAACAACAATTGCTTATCTCAAAGACTTAACTCGCCTTTATCTTGATAACAATAAAATCCACGATGTTTACCCACTGTCTAAGCTAAATTTGCTCGAACAACTTGATCTTACAAATAACCGAATCAACGATATTTCTCCTTTAGAAAACAATAAACTGTTAGCTAACAACTGCACTTTTTCGTTAAAAAGGAACAATATCAGATTAAATGAAAGCTCGTTAGAGATTGATGATTCTAACTCATTAGGCATTGAAGATGTCACAGTCAGGTTCGCCTTAAAGTTGCTTATGATGCTTATAATAACAATACTACTTCAATTCTATAGGCTTTTCATGTTTATTAGAAAGAAATTATACTTTAGACGCATACAGCGTCGAATAAGTCAGATGTAATCCATAAGTAACCAGATCAAGGAGGTAGTCTAATGAACACTCAATCAACAATTATTTTTCACGATCCAAAACTGGAAGAAGCAGTCCGACAAAGCATCGATAAACCCAAAGATGCTATTACACAATCTGACCTTGAACAGATTGTGACATTAAACTGCTCCTTAACAGAGGTAACAAAAGTAAGTGATTTAAGATGGATGACCAACCTTGAAGTAGCCGATCTTAGACACAACAAAATCGCAAAAATTAAAGCACTGTCCAAGCTGAATAAACTAAGACATCTTTACCTCGGACGTAACAGTATCTCGAATATTGAGCCTTTAACCGAGTTGACTTCTCTTACTCAACTCGACTTAGGACGGAACAGTATCCGTTTCATCCACCCTTTAAAAGAGCTAACTAATTTAGTGAGCCTTGATCTATGGAGCAACAACATTAAAGATATAACACCCCTTGCCGATATGACTGAAATAGTAGAACTGAACCTCTGGGGAAATAGAATAAAAGATATTGGACCGCTCGTTGGACTTGCGAAACTGACCAAACTTAACCTTGGACTCAACAACATAACAGACATAACTCCGCTATCGAAACTGGAGAATCTAACTGAACTCTATTTAGACGGCAATCATATCAATAACCTCAGCCCTTTAGTCGCTAATAAAAACCTAAGAAAAGGGTGCGTTGTATCTATTTATCTCAATCAAGCAGATCTCTCGCCCGGTTCCCAAACTTTGAAAGATATCATAACTCTGCAAGAGCGTGGAGTTAAAGTAGAGTATTCACAAAACTTATCAGGAGGACTAAAATGAAAGCTCATACTGTAGTAGCTATTGAAGATAAGATGCTTGAACTGTCAATCCGTAGAATTATTGATAAACCGGTTGGGTATCTGACCATCACAGACTTAGAGAGTATAACAAGACTATCTGCTCCGAGAAGCGGCATCTATAGCCTAAAAGGTATCGAAAATATGGTTAACCTCGAAGAAGTTTTCCTCTGGCATAATTTTATTCGCGATGTTACCCCACTTGCAAAACTCACTAAATTGAAATCCTTGAATCTGTCCCGCAATCCATTCCAAGACCTTGCCCCTCTAAGTAACATAACTACTCTAACTGAGCTTCGACTAAACGATAACCAATTTAACGATATTACTTCTCTGAGTAAGATTCCCAATCTAACTTCGCTCTGTATAGGTAGCGCTCATCTTACAAACATTGAGCCGTTATCTGCACTCACAAGCTTGCAGGAGCTTGAACTTGTTTACAATAAGCTTAGCGATTTGAATCCACTTTCTAAATTAACAAGTCTGACCATACTTAAGATCAGTAATTGTGGAACAAGAGATCTTACCTCTCTTGCCACACTCTCTAATATCGAAGAGCTTGAACTAACGGGAAATGATATTTATGACTTATCTCCTCTATCTACTCTAACTAACCTAAAGACTCTTGATCTATGGCAAAATGAAATCGATGACCTTACTCCAGTTGAGTCACTCATCAACCTGACTCAGCTAAACCTACACGATAATCAAATAAAAGACCTTAAACCGCTGTCTGATCTCCATAAGCTGACAATGCTTGATCTACGCAACAACAATATCTCTGATATCAGCCCTCTATCTACATTGATCAACCTTGAAGAGCTGGACCTAAGAGAAAACCATATCTCTGATCTTAAGCCCCTTGAAAACCACAAAGCGTTAACATCACTCGACATCAGCATTAATAATATTAGCGATATCAGCCCGCTTATCACAAACAAGCATCTCAATAAAAATACTCGGATCTCATTAGAGCGCAACCCTCTTTTCTTTCCTGAAAATATGCGGGATATTGAAACTTTAATCAACCGCGGCATCGATGTTACCTACCATAATATATGATGGGTAACATAAAAACATATAAAATAACTGGAGGTATATATGATTAATGAACTAAAATTCCTGTTTAAGGACAAAAACTTAGCTGAATCGGTACAAGAATTTATCGAAATGATGGGTGAGGAACTGGATGACTTTGATGTAGATGATTTTGACTTGGATGAGTTAGAAGAGCTGGACTGTAGTAATGCTAAAATCACTAATCTCAAGGGAATAGAGAAGTTAACAAGCCTTAAATCAATCCGCCTTAGCAACAACAATATTAGTGACCTAACACCATTGGCTGAGCTAACCGAACTCAAATACTTAGATCTAAGTTATAACAAAATCAAAGATATCAGCCCTTTATCAGGTTTAACTAATCTGAAGAAGTTAACCTTCATAGATAACTTGATCAACGACATAAGTCCCCTGAAAAACATGACTAAATTGGAGACACTCGATCTTCAAAACAATAGAGTCACTGATATCTCACCTTTGGAAGGTTGCACCAATATGGATAGATTTGAGTTTAACTATAACCAAATCAGAGACCTATCCCCTTTAGCCGGTATGAAAAAATTGAGTACACTCGAAATAAAAGAGAAT
>JAJBBL010000039.1 GCA_020532365.1 Candidatus Cloacimonadota bacterium
AACCAGCTACTGTGAAGATATGTACACTACTCAATAAACCGGCAGCTCGTAAGATAGAAG
This sequence comes from Candidatus Cloacimonadota bacterium, assembly GCA_020532365.1. Lineage (GTDB taxonomy): Bacteria > Cloacimonadota > Cloacimonadia > Cloacimonadales > JAJBBL01 > JAJBBL01. The sequence goes on from JAJBBL010000039.1 coordinate 61, forward strand.
TGAAAATTGATTACAAAGGGTTTGACGTAGAGGATAAATTCATCGTGGGCTATGGATTAGACTACGCAGAAAACTATCGTCAACTACCCTATATCGCTATTTTGAAAGAGGAGATCTATAGATGACAAACAAAGATAACAATAACCCAATGCTGGAGAATAAACCTAAAGGGGAGGGTAAACCACCCAAAAAGATGAAGTCGCCCCAATCAATTACACTATGGATAATAATCATCCTGGTCGCTATCCTGCTTTACCAGGTCTTCTCTACCGGCGAGAAAAAGATTCAAGAGATATCCTTTTCTGAGCTGATGAACAAAGTAGAGAATGGCGAGCTTGATAAAGCTGTTTTTGATGATCAAAATATCACAGCAGTAGACAAAGACCAAAATCGCTATTCAGTCTATATCCCATATAGAGACCCTGAATTAGTAAAAGAATTCAATAGTAAAGGGGTAACTGTTAGCTCGCAAAGACCTTCTAAGCTGCTCTCTGCCATTCTCGGATGGTTACCGTTTTTAGTGTTTATCGGGATCTGGATATTCCTCTTGAGGTCTATGCAATCCGGTGGTGGCGGGAAAGTCTTTAGCTTTGGTAAAAGTAGGGCTAAACTATTTCTGGAAGGGCGTACTAACATTTCTTTCAAAGATGTCGCCGGCGTCGAAGAGGCTAAAGAAGAGCTCGAAGAAATAGTCGAGTTCCTTAAAGCCCCCGGTAAGTTCCAAAGATTGGGTGGTAGGATACCCCGTGGTGTGTTACTGCTTGGAAGACCAGGAACTGGTAAAACTCTCTTGGCTAAAGCAGTTGCTGGAGAAGCTGGCGTACCCTTCTATTCCATTAGTGGATCTGACTTCGTTGAAATGTTCGTGGGGGTCGGGGCTTCGAGAGTAAGAGACCTCTTCGAGCAGGCAAAAAAAACAGCACCCTGTATCGCCTTTATAGACGAAATTGATGCTGTGGGTAGACACAGAGGTACCGGCTTAGGCGGCGGACACGACGAGCGTGAACAGACTTTGAACCAATTATTAGTCGAAATGGACGGCTTTGAAAAAAATGAAGCCGTGATTATCATAGCAGCTACTAACCGTCCTGACGTGCTCGACCCCGCATTGCTCAGACCTGGTAGATTTGATAGACAAGTTATCGTCGATTTACCCGATATAAACGGTCGCGCTGCAATACTTAAAGTGCACTGTCGAAACCTGCCACTCAGCGAAAACATCAATTTTAACGTATTAGCAAGAAGTACTCCCGGATTCAGCGGAGCTGATCTGGCTAACCTTGTTAACGAAGCAGCACTCTTAGCGGCTCGCAAAGAGCGTAAAAAAATCGAAATGGCTGACTTTGAAGAGGCTAAAGATAAAGTCACAATGGGTAAAGAAAGGAAAAGCCGCGTCATTAGTGAAGATGAAAAGAAAATTACCGCTTATCACGAGGTTGGACACGTACTCTGCTCAGTCTTCTCAGACAAAACTGAACCTGTACACAAAGTGACTATCATCCCCAGAGGCTTTACCGGCGGTGCTACACACTTCTTGCAAACAGATAAATCAAACTACTCTAAATCGTATCTGCAACAAAAAATAGTTGAACTACTTGGAGGAAGAGCCGCTGAAGAGATTACCTTTAATGAGCTCTCCACAGGGGCTGGAATGGATATAGAAAGGGCCACTGACCTTGCAAAAAAGATGGTCTGCCAATGGGGTATGAGTGAAAAAGTTGGACCTATGACGGTTGGTCGAGACGAGTCAAACCCATTCCTTGGACGCGATATCCAACAACGTGACTTCTATAGTGAGGATACTGCAAGATTAGTTGATGCTGAAATAAGAGACTTGATCATAAGCTCACACCGCAAAGCTATTGAGATCCTTACCAGTAAAAAAGAGTTGCTTGACCTCTTATCTATCGAACTACTCGATAAAGAAACATTGAACGTCGACGAAATTTACACCTTAATCTTGGATAACCTCGAAGGTGACGATCATAGCTTCGTTAAAGCACAATATGAAAAAGCAAAAGAATTTAAGATCGATACCTCAAGCAAAATCGACTCTACAAGCGAAAAGGAAGAGACCGACAAATTGCAAATAATTGACGATAATCTAATTAAAGATATCGATTTCGGCTTAGATGGCAACCTTACAGACAACGACGAAGATGGTGATAAAAATGGAACAGATTAAAGGAACTACTATCTTAGGTATAAAAAAGAATAACACCGTCGCAATCGGAGGTGATGGACAAGTCACCTTAGGGAATACCGTTATGAAAAGTAGAGCAAACAAAATACGTAAGCTCTATAATGATAATATTATCGCCGGCTTTGCTGGAACTACTGCCGATGCTTTTACCCTGTTTGAGCTATTCGAAAAGAAACTCAAAGAGTATAAAGGTAACTTAAAAAGATCTGCTGTAGAACTCGCTAAAGAATGGCGTTCTGACAGAATTCTAAGACGACTCGAAGCGATGATAATTGTCGGTGATGCTGATAACTTACTCGTCATTACCGGATTGGGTGATGTACTTGAACCCGATGACGATATAGTTGCTATCGGCTCAGGAGGCACGTACGCTCTGGCTGCTGCAAGAGCTCTGTCTCAAAACACTAAGCTCGGATCAGAAGAGATTATAAGAAAGTCTCTCGCAATAGCAGCTGACATCTGTATCTACACCAATCATAACTTTGTCGTTGAGGTACTGAAGAAATGAGTAGTCTTAATAAACTAACACCAAAGAAAATAGTAAATGAACTCGATAAATATATAATCGGACAAGATAAAGCAAAAAGGGCTGTTGCCATAGCCCTCAGAAACCGCTGGAGAAGACTTAAAGTTAAAGGTGAACTCCAACAAGAAATTGTACCGAACAACATTATACTTATCGGCCCAACAGGTGTTGGCAAAACAGAGATAGCTCGAAGAATTGCAACCCTTACTAATGCACCGTTTATCAAAGTCGAAGCTTCTAAATATACCGAAGTCGGATACGTAGGCAGAGACGTTGAATCTATGGTAAGGGAACTTTTAGACGTCGCTATCAACTCCGTTAGAGCAGAGATGACCTTAAAAGTGCAAAAGAAAGCTAAAGAAATAGCTATCGAAAGAGTGCTCGACATTCTAATCCCACCTCTTAAAAAAGATGATAAAGGTCAGGCTTCTGACCTCGATCTTGAGGAACAACAAAATAGTAACGCAAGAAGTAGAGAAAAGTTTAGGGCTATGTTGCTCAGTAAAAAGCTGGATGATAGAGAAATAGAGGTCAATACTCAACAACCTCGATCCCCTCAAATAGAAATCTTCTCTAATGTTGGACTTGATAGCATTGACTTTAATTTTAGTGAAATGCTCGGCTCAATATTCCCCCAAAGAACTCAAAACCAAACAAGAAAAATGAAGGTTAAAGAGGCTATTGCTTACTTCACGCACGTTGAGCAGAGTAAGCTGGTAAAGAATGAAAATATTGTCACTGAAGCCAAAAGTAGAGTGGAAAACAATGGCATCATCTTCATCGATGAAATAGATAAAATAGCTTCCACTGATAAAAAATCAGGCGTTGACGTCTCTCGACAAGGTGTGCAAAGAGACCTGCTACCAATAGTCGAAGGCTCAAATGTGCCGACTAAACACGGAATGATCAACACACGTCATATCTTGTTTATTGCCGCCGGTGCGTTCCATATCTCCAAACCTTCAGATCTAATTCCAGAATTACAAGGAAGGTTCCCACTCAGAGAAGAGTTACAGAGCTTAAGCACAGAGGACTTTATAAAAATACTACGCTACCCGAAAAACTCACTAATTAAGCAGTATTCGGCACTATTTAAATCGGAGAAAACAGAGCTAATCTTTGAAGATGAAGCCGTAGCTGAAATAGCTAAGTTCGCCTCAAAAGCTAATGAAAAAATGGAAGACATCGGAGCTCGTCGTCTTCACACTATAATGACTACACTACTCGATGAATACCTCTTTGAACTACCTGAAAAGAAATACGGAGAAGTAGTTATCACCCAAAAGTTAGTTAACGATAAATTAAGCAGAATTATCGAGGATGAAGACTTAGCTAAATATATCCTGTAATTAAGTTATCTTCGAGCTAACTTGCTGAAGTCGTTGCCCGATGGCTGCTGGAACACTCTTAAACCAAACTCTGGCATAATCGCTAATAAATGATCGAAAATATCAGACTGCGTAGCCTCATACTTCAGCCATAGCGTATCTTTTGTGAAAGCATACACCTGAAGCGGTACACCGTTTGGTCCCGGCTCCATTAGTCTGGCCATTTTAAGTAAGTCTTGGTTTATCCCTTTATGATTCTCGAGATAGAAGTTAATATACGCTCTAAACGTACCTATATTAGTCAGGTGACGCCCATTGACCTTGTCCCCTTCGGCTACCCCTAACTCCTTATTGTGTGCCTCAATTTCCTTTAATTTAGAATCAATATAGCCTTTCAGATGACGTATCTTTGAAAACTTCTCTAACATTGCTTCATCGCAGAATTGGATACTCGTTAAATCAATGTTAATATTTCTCATTATGCGTCGCCCACCAGCTCGATGCATACCTTTCCAATTCTTAAAAGACTCTTCTAAAAGACGGTGTGTCGGAATAGA
>JAJBBL010000068.1 GCA_020532365.1 Candidatus Cloacimonadota bacterium
TAATGACTACTCCGAAATCAGCAACGATCTGGTTTTTAGTAGCAAAGTCGTCAGTCAGCCCTTGTACATCTAACCCTAACCAATGTGAGTTTTGTTTGGCAGGTTGGCTGTTATTCCCTTCAGTTGAGGGTTGTTCTGTCAAAACGACATATAGAGATTTACGCTGATTATTGCGAACTACCTCTACCGGTATACGCTTCCCTACCAAGGCGTTAGCCACAAGGATACGGAAATGAGAGACGTTTTTTACCGACTCATAATTAAACTTTAGGATAACATCACCGTTCTTGAGTCCACCCTTCTCAGCAGGGGTATCTTTTTCAACCTTGGCGACCAATACTCCACCTATCTGTTTAAGCTCGAGACTTTGTTGTAAATCTGCTGTAATCTCCTGTGGAAGAATACCGAGGTACCCTCTCACTACTCGACCATGCTCTAAGAAGTCATCGACCACTTTTTTAGCCAAATCGATAGGGATAGCAAAACCTATCCCAATATTACCGCCCGATGTGCTTGTAATGGCGGAATTAATTCCAATGACCTTTCCATTGATGTCGAGCAGTGGTCCTCCACTGTTTCCGGGGTTGATTGCAGCATCGGTCTGGATATAGTCTTGATACAAAGGAGAGGCCTGACCAAAATTGAGTGAGGAGCGGCCTGTGGCGGAGATAACCCCCACCGTTACTGTCCTATCCAACCCGAGCTGCCCAAATGGGTTACCTATTGCAATAGCCCAGTCACCTATCTCTAAGTCGTCTGAACTACCGAGAGGTGCGACGACTATTTTCTCAGATTTTGGTACTTCTATTTTGATAATAGCAATATCTGTCATAGGATCGAGGCCTACAACCTCCCCCTTATGCTTCCCTTTGTCGGCCAAAGTGACGGTGATCGTTTTGTTTTCCCCTTGGTCGATTACGTGATTATTGGTCATTATGTAGACAGTATTTCCATCTCTTCTAAATATAAAACCACTTCCCATAGAGGCTGATTTCCTTGTCTCTGGCATAGGGCCAAAAAAGAAACGAAAGAAGTCGTCGTCAAAGGGTGAACGTCCTCTCTGACCTCTTACTTCGGTTTCAGCTTCAACTTGAATATTAACTACACTTTCACGGATGTTTTTTACAACATTGACGAAAGGACTTTTCCCCTCTTTATTGACTGGATATTGAGCGGCAAGCGGTTCAAAGCTTACCAAGAAAAGTATTCCGAGCAGGACTATCACTATCAAATATTTGCTCGCTTTCATAAGACCTCCTGGTTAACTCTATAATTTTTATTCGAATCTTGATTCACTGATTAAACTACTTTTACCATTACTTTGTTACAATTAGCCTCTATTTCTTTACAAGTCAAAGGATACATCGCTCCCTCTTCAGCTACTGAAGAAGTTGTCTATCTCACTTACCCCTTAGATCACTATGCAAAGCCAACTCCTCTCTTGACAGAAAATGTCTTTAGTATTTATATCATAAAGATTCGCCGAGTGAGTGGCTCTAACCTCAAAAAGTATGACTGCTCATCGATTGGACTGTCCGGAAACAGGCCGTCCACCCGTGTTTGGAAAGGCGAGGGAAGTGTATCAGAATCAAAATCCCTCCTCTTCTAAACGAATAAAAAAATGGAGGTAATATGCGAGTTATCGGTAATTTAGTGGTAATATTGTCATTGTTAATGATGTTAGGTTGCAACGCCAAAGAGGTCAAAAAAGAGAAGATTATGCCCGACTGGAACTATGAGTTTGACTATGAAGTGTATCTACCCACAGATTTCGATGAATTCGAGTCTGTAGAAATTGAGTTTAGAGAGAGTTTAGTAGCAGCCTATCCGCTTGGCCAATTCATCACCTTAGAAGATATAGAAGCAGAAGAGGATGAAAGGGATCAGTATCATTATGAAATCGTTGCAGAGGACGACTATTCACCCAGAATTACAATGCCTTACGATTTAACTTGGGAAAAAATCCAAGAAGGGTATTACATCCCAGAAGCGAGTCGCACCTATTTCAGTGAAAAAGGAGAAGAACTTCCTTTCAACGTCAAAGGTGCCAACAGAATTAAGCTGTACCGTATACCTGCAGAGATGGAAGTGGATGTAGAAGAAGAAGAGCTACCAATAGCAAGCTAAGAGGCGAAAAAGGTTAAATTATTTACAAACCCCTGGCGACAGGGGTTTTTTATTTACTGTAGTTTTACCCCGTTTTTCAAGCTCTCTTTATCCTTGACAAAAAAGCTCGGTATTTTAACCGTTACTGGAAATCGCCGAGTGAGTGGATCTAACCTCGAAAAGAGTATGATTGCTTACCGATTGGTTCACCCGGAAACAGGTGTGCCACCCGTGTTTGGAAAGGCGAGGTTAAGAGAACAGATAACAGAAACTAAGCAGAAAAACCTCAAGTTTCCAAACAACAAAAAGATTGGAGGAAACATGAGAGTTATCAGTTATTTAATGGTTATTGCGGTCCTTTTAATAGGATTAGTTGGTTGCGACAAAAGCAATCCGGTGGAAAACAAGAACACAATCCCAGGTATCGAGCCCGAGTTGGCAGAAAACTACGCGTTTGAACTATATATCCCTACCGATTTAGAGGGGTATGAGTTTGAAGAAATTGAGTACAAGGACGACATGGTAGCTGCTTACCCAGTCGAACAATTCATCTCTTTAGACGGTAAAGTTGATTCAAGAGGTCTTTACGCTTACGAAATCGTAGCTGATGATGGCTATTCTTCAAGAGGATCAGGTAGAGACATCAAATGGGAAGAGTTCCGTGGTGGCTACTATCTCCCAAGCGAGAAAAATCGTACATACTACCCAGAAGGTACAACTAAGTGGAGCGTAAAAGGTGCTGAGAAATTTAACCTATATCGTGCCATTGAAGTAATAGCTCCAAATCAAGATGATATAGTTCTGTATGAGGTCGACGCTATGGAGCAAATCCAAAGCTTACATCCAGAGATTTACACCGGTAAAGTTATCCCTCTTAAAAACTTTGTATCATCATACATCACTAAAAAACCTGAGGACTTTGATTATAAATTAGCTACTGTTGATGAGATGATCGTTGAGTTTACTTGGGAACAACTTCAAGAAGGTTATTGGTCAGTAGACGCAGATAGAGCCTTTTTCCCAAACATTGAAGATATTAAGGCAATAAAATATTTAGTCAGCATCGAACTGTATGCAAAATAATATTTTGAGAAATTTGCTCTTTATAGTCCTGCTTCTCGGGATTACCAGCTTAGTAGCTGTCGAGGCTGACTCACTTAGCTACAAAGATGGGAAGCAGAAGAAGATCTATGAAATTGAAGGTGTAACCGTGACAGCGCAGTCCTCCCCTGCAACTCTCGGTTATTCACTCAAAAAGGATGTTAACGACGAAGAGTCGGCAGGGGCTCTTAACGTTTCCGATTTGATCAATGACCTCCCCGGAATTAGGATTACTACCTCCGGGAAAGGGGAGAGCGAGTTAAGGATTCGAAACTTTACTCGGTCGCAGACTAAGATTATGTTGAACGGAAGGCCACTCAACGGTGGCTATTTCGGCAATGTTGATCTACACAGTTTGCCGATCAATAACATCGAAAGCATAAGTGTCGTTAAAGGACCCGTTTCTTCACTGTACGGAGCGAATACACTTGGTGGGGTGGTGAATATCATCACCCCCGATATTCAGCCTGGTTGGACAAATAAGGTGCGATTATTCTTGGATAATAGTGCTACATACGACGTTTCGTATAGTGGTAGCAAAGGGAGTAAAAATACTCAGATCAGCTACCGCGCAGCGAGACAATATTCACCCGGCTTTATGATGTCTGAAGAATTCATACCTACAAAATTTGAAAACGGTGAGCGTCGAAACGGTGCCGCCTATTCCAGGTATAGTTTTGGTGGCGGTTGGAACCAATATTTGGGTATGATCCACAATCTTGACTTTCAAGCTGACTATGTCTATATGGACAATAAAGAGATACCAAGCTCTATTTATGAAAATAGAGCCAGGAAGTACACCGATTGGCATCGCTATAATCTATCTCTACGTTATTCAGTACCAGTTCGTCACGACTTCAAAATGGATGCGACCCTTTATTCAGATACGTTCGACAATATTTACGAAGAGTATCGTGATACTGAGTATACAAGATTAGATCTCTCTTCAGATTTAAGAAACAATAATACAGGTATTGCGATTAACAACATTTGGACACCTCTGAATAGACTGACCGTACGAAACGGCTATACTTTTGAACGTAACACATTTAAGCGTATGGATAACGCTAACTACAAAGAATGGAAAAAAGGTGCTATAACCTCACAACATCTATATGTACAACCTGAGCTCACACTGTTCGAGGATCTTACCTTAACCTCAGGGGTAGGTTTTTCCACATTTAAGCTTGATGAGCTGCAGTATAGTATAGATCCGTCAGTAGGCCTATTCTATAGCTTTTGGAATAACAAGCGTTTAGCTTTAGCTTGGTCACAGAATAATCGTAACCCGATTATGCACGAGTTATACAGCTTTTCAAGTGGAAACCCCAAGCTACTTCCAGAACGGGCACAGAAGTCCGAATTATCGCTTAAAATGCCCTTTAGCAACTTGGTTTACAACTCGCTCTCAGGGGTGTTTAACTTCTCTATATATCA
>JAJBBL010000216.1 GCA_020532365.1 Candidatus Cloacimonadota bacterium
GGTTAAATACTTCTATCCACTCTTGGTTTTCGTTCGACTGCTTGAAGAGTATTTCGTTGATTACTACTATAGGCTCAGTGTGTAAGCATAAAGGTGAGAAGAGTGTGAGCAGTAGTAGTAATTTAAGAAATATCCTACTACTCATAGCTTAGAAATCTAACTCTTCTTCAAGCACAAATAGATTTTCAATGATATCAGACGGTATGACAGAGGGGGTCTGTCTTGTATTTGAGACTTTTTCAGCAGTGCTACCGAGTAGGTATGATGCAGCGATAGAAGCGTCTGCAATCGATGATTTCTGTCCGATAAATGAGACAATTATGCCTGCAAGCACGTCTCCACTTCCACCGGTAGCCAAACCGTCATCACCAGAGATGTCAAAAACGAGCTGCTTCCGATCATAAAAAATTCGAGTCGTATCTTTGAGAAGGATAGGGCAGCCGACTTTAGTAGCAAACTTTTTAAGACAGTCGATAGGATCTTTTTCTATAGCTTCTTTTGTGTAGCCAGAGATTCTAACAAACTCGCCGATATGTGGAGTTAGGACGCACTCTTTTTTCTTCAGTCTTTTCAACCAATCAGGGTGTTTAGCAATAACGTTAAGTGCGTCAGCGTCGATAACCAAAGGCTTATTCCATTGTTGGGTAATCTGGTCAACAATAGCTTCTGTAAGTGGATTAACCCCCATTCCAGGTCCAATGAGTAGCGCATCAAAGTCGTTGAGTCCTTCTATCCACTGGGTAATTTCAGACGCTTCAAAATTATCGTTGGCAAAGGGATATGGAGAGGTCATAACTTCTATGAGTTGTGACTCAAAGATCGTTTCCATACCTTGTGGATGAAAGAGTGTAATCAAACCACTACCAGATCTCAAGGCTGTTTTTGATGCCAATATAGCCGCCCCAGACAAGCCTGGCGAGCCTGCAATGATACCAATTCGACCATACATCCCTTTATGGTAAAAACTATTCCTTGCAGGGCACAAAAAACCGTCGTTATCAACAACTATTTTTGCAAAGTTTTCGTGGTTCATTAAAGATGGTGGTATTCCTATATCGACTGGGAGCACTATCCCACTACTTATTTTTCCTTTACCGAGGAAGTGACCATATTTCGGTGTCCCCATTGTTATTGTTATAGTTGCTTGAAAGGCAACACTGTTGACATATCCTGTATCGGCTTCAACACCGCTTGGTATGTCGACGGCAATTTTTAACCCTATAGTATCGTTAACTGAATTGATAACTTCACTTTCTAACTTTGGTAAAGATCCTCGAAAGCTTATCCCGTATAGCGCATCGATGATTGTAGGTAGATCGGTTGATTCTTCAAGATAGGCTTCAAAGAACTCTTTCCACTCTTTTACTGTTTTAATATGCAATATGTCGATCTGTGAATTCTGAGCTAATATTGCGTTCAATGCAGTCTCTTTAGTAAACTTTTTCTGATCTCCGACGAATACCATAGTTGTCTGAACTCCCTTATTTTGTAGCCAACGAGCTATAACAAATCCATCTCCACCGTTATTCCCATCTCCACATAGTATCAACACATCGTCGATGTCTTCAAAAAATTCGAAAAGGGTATCCACAAACCCTTTACCAGCATTTTCCATCAAAACAATGCCTGGCAGTCCATACTCCTTAATCGCTTTTTGATCGAGTTGCTTCATTTCATCTTTAGATAGAACAAACATTTTACACCTCCGGTAAAATTATTTCAAAAGTAGTACCTTCGTCGACAATACTATGCACGACGTGAATTTTTCCTTTATGGAATTCTTCAATTATACGTTTCGAGAGGCTTAATCCAAGCCCCCACCCTCTCTGTTTAGAGCTAACTCCCGGTTCGAAAATTTTGTTAAAGGCTGACTTAGGTAGCCCCTTACCTTGATCTTGGACGAGGATATAGGTTTTATCTTTCTCTTGAAAAGCGATGACGATAATACTACCCCCTTTCTTATTCATAGCATCGATAGCATTCTTGATCAGGTTGTCGACAGCCCATTTAATCAGATCGGGTTCTACATTGACCGTTTTATTCTGTATCTTGCTGATGAACACTATATCGACTTTATTAGAAAGGTGGGGGAGGCGTTTTTGAAAGTAGTCCACCGAATCCTGAATAAGATCGTGGAGCACAATTTGTTTGAGTTCGATATTAGAGCCAATTTTACCAAATCTATTGGCTATTTTACTTAACTGTTCCACATCGTTTTCCATATATGATACGATTTCACTCAGCTTATTTTCATCTTCAGTGCAGCTTATCTTCATCTCGATTAAATTAAGCCAGCCGAGGAGAGAAGAGATAGGTGTGCCAAGCTGGTGCGCCATTTCTTTCGCCATTCCGACCCAGATCACATCTTTCTCATTCCGTCTAAAGAAAAAGATAGCGTAGATTCCAAACAGTATGAAGATCAATACAAAGCCAAATTCGATATACGGGATTAGCCTGAAGTGCCTCATCGTTCGCGACTCCATATAGAACACGTAGTTGAGCACAGTATTCTCCTCAGGGTTGAGATAGAGGGGGATGACATTCTTTTTGCGCTCCATATTATCGAGCTGTTTTAAGATCATATTTCTCTTATCTTGTGGCAGTTCAGAGAAGGAGCGTTTTTCATCAACGCCGACATTTCGCCAATAAATAGGTGTCATTTCAAAATCGGTGAGGATTATAGGGTAGTCAATTTTTGACACTATCTCTTCAAAGACATACATACTGAGCTTACTCTCCCAGTCTTCATGGTCAGAGTAGCTGAAAAAACGGGCAAATAGGTTTGGAACGACCTGTCTTTCAGTTCTAAATCCTTTCAAAAGGGCATTAGTATACACTATGAAGAAAAGGAAGATAAATACACTTCCTATCGAGAAATAGAGCTTAATAAAGAGGTTATAGTGGCCGAGGCCCCTTCTTGGTTTGTTCCCAAAGTTCATTTAATTTCTCCACTGAGCTATTGAAGATGTTTTCATCTTGATTGTAATGGTATTCTTCGATCTTTACGAAGCGATTTCTAAATTTTTCAGAAGCTCTCTTTAGAGCACTCTCTGAGTCGATTCCTCTTTTGCGACAGAAGTTTACAACACTGAACAGCAGGTCGCCGACCTCTTCAGTTTCACGCTCGATATTATTATCTTTCAAGGTCTCTTTCAACTCTTCTAATTCTTCATCAATTTTTGGCAACACTTCTGTTGCGTTATTCCAATCGAAGCCTGTAGAGGCTGCTTTCTCCTGCATTCTTTGCGCATAAATCAAAGCTGGCATAGCTTTTGGGATGCCACTAAGGATAGACTTTCTACTCTTTTTCTTCTCATCGTGTTTAATCTTTTCCCAGTTTTCCCTTACCTCTGTAGCAGAGTAGTCGAGACAGTCAGAGCCATCATTTTGTCTGTTAAAGATGTGTGGGTGACGTCTTATCAGTTTTTGACTAATCCCTTCGATTACGTCATCAGGTGTCATCATCCCTTTTTCATTAGCTATTTTAATTTGCATCAAAATATGAAGAAGGAGGTCTCCTAATTCTTCAGTTAAGCTCTCATTATTTTCATTTTCTATAGCTTCTACAGTTTCGTAAAGCTCTTCTATAAAGTTAGGTATGAGCGACTTTGCAGTCTGTTCGCGATCCCAGGCGCAACCTTCCACAGGATCCCTTAATTTTTCTATAATATTCCACAGTTGTTTGAATTTGTCCATACACTCCTCATTTATCACCATTCTGATGATAATTAATACCACCAGACTATATTGTAAACCTTTTTCCTTAATAGTAAACTTTTAAACTATTCTGTAAAGTTCTTAGGCTCAATCTCTATCCACCCTCTCTTCGTCTTTTTATTCTGAATCTTTTTTCGGACCCAAGCGATCAGCATCACCAAGGGTAGCAGACTCCATACGATACCTGTCGAGGCCAACAGTATTTCAATTTTAAAGCGTCTTTGCAGGTTATCTTCTAATAGTATGGAAAACTGATGTTCAGTCATACTAAAAGCTCGAAAGAAACCCACTCCGAAGCGACTGTTATTTTGGCTAAGCTTCCAGAGCTGATAAAACTCTTCTCTATGGTTGGTGTAAAGATATTTTACAGCGAGTGCTGATTTGGCATAAAATGATTCCCATTGTATCTGTCCTTTCGGATATTGGTATCTCATTTCGGTCAGAGGTTTTGTGTTACCGAGCAAGAAATCTTTTGCATAACGAAACTCACGATCGATCGACAGATCGTTAGAGAAATAGACCGCCATCCCTTCGTTGAACCAGAGTGGAATATCTTGATACAGCTCTTCTATAAAATAGTGAATATACTCGTGTAATAGTATTTTACGTAGCTTTGAGTGTTCTTTTAAATCATTGATATTTCTAACGTAAATCCTTTTAGTGGCCGGTTGATAAAACGCTTCACTAAACTCAACAATACCGGAGTAGTTTTCAGTTAGGCTGTGATATGTTTCTCGATTTGGCACGATATAGATCTCGGCCTGCAGGTCGGGGTAGCAAGCGATAGACTTTTGAAAGCTTTCGATGTCTTCAACCATAAACGGGACAAGGATACTTACCAGCTGTCTATCCTTATGGTGGTGATACA
>JAJBBL010000124.1 GCA_020532365.1 Candidatus Cloacimonadota bacterium
CAGCCCCAGTCCCTGCAACAATACCGGCACAGTGAGAACCGTGCGAATGGGTATCAAATGGATTGTTATTGCCATCGGCAAAGTTATAGCCGTAATATGGATACTCTTCACTCTCCCACATTCTTCCTATCATATCCAGATGATTGTAGTTAACACCTGAATCAATCACTGCAACTAAAACACCTTGCCCATAATAGCCCTGTTCCCAGACTTCTGGCACCCCCATCATTTCCAAGTGGTAAGTCATTTTTGGTTCATTATCATCATCTCTGATAATATCGCTACTAACTACTGTATCGTCCAAGATTTGAACCAATGGATCATGATCGACATAGGCAACATCAGGACGCATTGCCAGTTTTTCGATAGCAGCTGGTGTAGCTTCGACACTTATAACGTTGCTTAACCAGTGGTATCTAACTTTATTGACGCTCCCCTCTTTTTCCAATCTACTTAGGAGCATGCTTATATCTTTTTGAGACTCTTTACTAAAAGTTTTAAGTCTATCTATGGTAATCTGCCTACGCTCTTTTTTAGGTAGATCTTTGACTTCATTATATAGTGCTTGGGTGTCATATTGTTCACTCATAGCGACATTCACAGATATGAACTCGGCAACACTGCTCATCTTTAACTTCTCGTTTAAAAGTTCAGTCCCTTTCTCTAAGTGCATCGAAAAAAGGGTCATAGAAACAAAAACAGTTATAATCACCAGACCAGCAACTTTAACTCTCATTATTACCTCTTATATCTTATTTGATTATCATTATTCTTTGGTCTATTCTCTCGTCTTGGGTAGAAAGACGGATAAAATACAGGCCGCTACCTACGTTTTTATTATTCTCGTTTTTAAGGTTCCAGTTTATGTGATGCATACCTTTGCGACTGTTTATTGGCAATTGTTTGACTAACTGCCCACGGATATTGTACACGTTCATTTCAGTTGAATCATAGTCTGTTTTGAGGCTATATTCCACTTTCACAGTCGCATCATTTCTTGATGTATTTGAAAGACTTACCGGATTAGGGAAAACTTTAAGGCTTGTGCTTAAAGGAACGAGAAACTCTTGCTCTACTGAAGATGAGAAACAGTATTCTGCTTCAGCTACTTCACCAGGCAAGCAACCCTCTTTGTACCCCCTTGCTTTTAAAATTGTCGACTCAGTAATAATAAACGCCTCTTGATATAAACTTGATTCACGATTCGGTTCCGTACCATCCAGAGTATAATAAATCAACGCTTCAGGCTCTTCTTGAAGCTCTAACACTACCTCGACAGGCTCGAAATATTCACCACCAGCAGGCTCAATAAGCGGTGCAGGGAGGGCAGGGTTTACTCTGTATTCCACTATTTCAGAAGGATCAGAATTAACAAATTTGCCCATATCTCTATAGACTGCCACTATATAGTATTGATATGTACTATCTCTGTCAAAAGGTTCTGAAAACTCCATTTCCTTAATTAAAGTTCCGTGAGCTTGTATGAACTCACTTTCGTCTATGGATCTGTAAACAAAGACACCCATAAAGGTGAACTGAACTGGGTTAATGTCTTCATTTATATCTATCTCCCAGCTTAAGTTGATGTTCTCAAAGTCTGCGCTACACTGTATATCTCTGGGGATATACTTCACTGGTGGTGATGGGTGTGCTGGGAAGGTAATATCATCAATCCACGCTCTATCTTCTCCGTGACTATTCATTGAATCTTTAGAATACATCCATCTGAAGGTTCTGATGCCTGGGTATACCACATAGCTCATCTCCTTCCAATCTAACTCACCTGACCACTCCCCCATCACAGAGTTATCAATATAGAAGCGTAAAGCATCAAATCCTAACTCTGAAGAGACTTTTCGGTAGAAAGAAATCTCACCCTCTTCCAAGATCTCCATAGTGACGAACATCATCGAAGTAGAGTTATTACCGTGGTTAGTACTCCCTGCAGAATATTTACCTGAAAACGCATACTTGTCTGAAATTTCCCAATCTCCAGTATCATTGCCTGTATTTGTGAACTTCCAGTCGTATAGTTCAAAATCACCTGAATCAAAATTTTCATGTGGTGTTGGTATAGTCTGGAACGACCACACCTCTCCCTCTTTAAGCTGCCCATCAACCTCATAATCGACTCGCCAATAATAAGTGGTGTCATACTCTAACTCTTGTTCCAATTCATATCTTTTCTCGGTAGTCTCGTACCCTTGAACAACATTTGTTGGAGGGTTGTCGGTACCTAATGAGAAGAAATAATTGTCATAAAACAGGGTATGCCATCTAAACGTCAAACTTAGAGGGGCTTGTTTAGCTTCGTTTCTTGGATAGTTATCGATCATTTTAACCGAGTTTAAAGCATCTATTCTCCCAGCGCCCGACGCATTGTTTTTTTGTTCAGCCATTACCATAGCTTGCTCCTGTATTAACTGGCAGACCTCTTCAGGCACTAAATATGAACTTTTTGATATAAGCAGCGCTATTATGCCTGCAACACAAGGTGCTGCCATAGAGGTACCTTCCATAGTTCGGTACCCTGTATTACTGACGTGAGAGAGAGAATTAACATCAACTCCAGGGGCTACGATGTCAGGCTTAATTAAACCTATGCCGGGATTCAATTGAAAGTCGTAGTAGTCAGGCACGGATATCCATGTTGCTGGACCTCTCGATGAAAAGTTTGCCATATGATCTCTACGATCTGTTGCTCCTACAGTAATAACACCGCTAACGTCACCTATTGTAGTCTGGTCTGGGTGTAACCAAGGGGGAGGAACATCCGCGGGTGTTCTTAAGCTTGCAGCTCCAGGCCCTTCATTACCAGCGGCGACTGAAGCGACTACACCTGCTGAAAGCACATTATCCATCGTATTTCTCCAACTTGCACGCATTTTCACATCAGGCCTTACCCAACCTAAAGATATACTAAGTACGTCAGCTCCATTTTCAACTGCAAACTCCACAGATTGGATTGTCTTTACCTGGTCACCTCTACCTCCGCTATCAAGCACTTTGAGAGCCATAATTTTACTGCCTGGCGCCATACCAGTCTTTATACCTGAATTACCGTTACCAGCAACTGTGCCAGCGCAGTGTGTCCCGTGTCCATTGTCGTCCTTAGGGTCGTCATTATCTCTGACAAAATTGTATCCATGCTTAGGGTATTTTTCACTAATCCACATCTGGTTTTTCAGATCTTCGTGATCATAGTTGACACCTGAGTCAATAACTGCAACAACAGCCCCCTCTCCGTAATAACCTAACTCCCACACATCTGCAGCTTTAGTAATTTCAACGTTATAGGCTATTTCTCGCTCTCCCTCTCTCACAGGCTTATCATAGGCATTTTCAGTATAGATAAGAACATCAACCATCGGGTCGTATTCAAGACTTTCTATATCCTTTCTTTTATCCAGTTCTTGAAGAGTTTTCACGCTTGCCTTCAGCCCTATTATATTAGTTATCCAGAGATATTTAATATCAGTCGCTTCTGACTTGTTCAATTTATTCAGGTATTTCTTTATCTCTTCTTGAGAGGTGTCACTATGTTTCTTCAGTGCTTGAATTGTAACCTCTCGGCGTTCTTGTTTATCGAGCCACCTTACTTTACGATACAGATCTTTTGCATCATTTTGTTCTTTCATTCTAATTATAACAGGTAGCAACTCTTTATCATCTTTATGCTCTATCAGAGCTTTGTTGAGTTGACCTGACCCTTTTTCCAAGGTTACAGCTGTTAGTTTAACCATCAACAGCAAGGCTAA
The DNA here is from genome assembly GCA_020532365.1 of Candidatus Cloacimonadota bacterium. Taxonomy (GTDB): domain Bacteria; phylum Cloacimonadota; class Cloacimonadia; order Cloacimonadales; family JAJBBL01; genus JAJBBL01. The sequence goes on from JAJBBL010000124.1 coordinate 3,759, forward strand.
AGCCATCATTACGATCAGTTTGTTTTTCAATTTTACTCCTCTACTGGCCGATAACTTTATTTAATCAGCAATATCTTTTTATTTACAGACTTCTCTTCCGTTTGAAGCCTAATAAAATACATTCCACTTCTAATCTTTATGTTTGCACGGGAAGTGAAATCCCAACTTAAAAGGTGTTCCCCTTTTGACTTATATTTTGGATATATTTTATTGATGAGCTCACCTTTAATATTGTAAATTGCAAGCTCTACTTTCTCATAATCTTTGTTAAGGCTATATTCGATGTGAAACGCTTCAAGCCCTCTTTCGGCGTGACGCTTCATATGGAAAGGGTTGGGATAAGTTCTCAAATCAAAAGGTAGAGATACCATCTCAATCTTATCGACGTCACTTGTCTCGAAGGTGTAGTCTACTTTAAAAACATCACTACACAGTCGCCCTTTTTTATAACTTCTAACTGTAACGGTTGAGTTCTCGCTGAGGACGAAAGGCTCAATGTATTCGACAGATTCAACTCCTGGCTCTGTACCATCAAGAGTGTAAAACACTACTGCATTGGCTTCTTGAGTTTCAATGCTAACCTCTATCTCATTTTGATAAGTACCAGCAGGCGGCTCAATCATTGGCACCCCGATTTGTGACCCTACCTCTACTCTTACAATGTTAGACGGCTCTGATTCTTCTAACTTCCCCATATTCTTGTACATAGCAGTCACATAGTAATCAACGAGACCATCCATTTCGTAGTAAACAAAATATGACGAATGTTCTATAGGCTCGTCTGTTACCCTCTCAAACTCTTCTTCACTATCACTCTTACAA
>JAJBBL010000142.1 GCA_020532365.1 Candidatus Cloacimonadota bacterium
AATAATAGAATGGGTGAGGACATCCGCATCCGAATGTCCTGCAAGCCCAAGTTCGAAAGGGATTACTACCCCCCCTAAGATTAGCTTCCGATTAGGTACTAATCTATGTACGTCGTAGCCAAATCCAATTCTCATTAATCTACTGTTACCGATTTAGATGCGTTCTTTGGTACGTCCGGATGAACGCCGTGATCCACCATACCCACACGATCAAGATATCTCATTTTGCGAATACTCATATTGAGCGCTAAAAGCTGCAGAACTACTGAAGCTGAGAAAGTTGTCAGCATCGTATCACCAGTCTTAGGCAACATAATATAACCGTGTCCATAATAGGAGGCGTCTGCATAAGGATTAGTCTCTGCGTGTTGCATCAAGCTGTCGTTCTCTTCAGCTATAACGAAAGTGTCCGCACCCCTAATTTTGTGCGTATTGATTTGGGATACGGTCAGGTTAACGTCCCTCTTGTCCGGTCCCGTAATATATACTAATGGGTAGTTCCTGTATAAGGAATCCATCACGTTGAACTCTTTTGTGACGTCTTTGAACAGCTGAGTCCCTTCCTTTGTTAAATGGAATGGGAAGGTCTTATCAAAGACATAACTCATCAATGCATGAGCTACTTCTCGCCTATCTTCGTAAGAGAGGTCGCGCTCTAAGCCAAGTCTTTCCACCTCATCTGTTGCTTTGCTGATATACTTCAGCATCGCTTTGATGTTTTTCAGACCGAGCACTGTGTTCTTACCTAAAATGGTGTTTGGCCCGTGCTTAAACTCGGAAGCTTCTTGACCCTCGGTGTGGTTGAGGACCGTCTCTCTGATCTTGAGAGCACCCTCTTTGGCAACACCTACAATCTTGGTAGCTAAGATATGCATTGAAGGCTCCATATATATCTTGCTGGCGACGTAATCGACCTGATCTTTAGTTGTCTCAATCGTCTCTTTTATCAGCATAGGAATGTCTGATATATTCTTGTGGTACTTAGCAAATTGTTTTTCTGACAAGTCTGTTCGTCCATCAACTAACTTCCCTTCGGCAATCAGCTTTTTCTTCATCTCTGCGGTTCTGACGGCTAAGTAATAGAACAACACTATCTGATTCATATAGCTCTTTGTTGCAGGGACGGCAATCTCTTGTCCGCAATATATTGGAATCGAAATATCGCTTTTTTCTTGGCCGAGAGTTGAGTTGACGTTATTAACTAAAACTATAGTCTTGATATCGATATTCATCTCTTCAATATCGTTAAAAATATCGATTAAGTCTTTTGTTTCTCCACTCTGAGAGACGCCAATCACGACGTCTTTATTCTGCAAACATCTACTGTATTGCCCTCTAAACTCACCCGGAAGTACAGGTATTATCTCTACTCCAGCTATTTCGTTGAAGAACATTGCTGCAATTTTTGAAGCGTTAAAAGAGGTTCCACAGGCGAGAGCATATACGTTACGGCTGTTGGCTAAAGTTTCACCTATAAGGTTGGCAAAACCAATTATTTTCTCTTCAAACTGTTTGTAGTCGTCCAGCTCGGCTATTGAATCGAGTGCCTTGCCAACTAAACTTCTCTTCTTGTCAAAACCCTTATCGATCAAGTCAATAAACAAGTTTTTCTCACTTGAGAAGAAATACTTGTTTTCAAATCCCTTTTTAACCAGCTCTCCATAAATTGAAGGGTAGTGAAGCTCTACGTCTTTCTTGAATTCTTCAGTACGTTCACGCTCGATAAACTCATTGAAAAGAGCCTGTTGCTTCTCATAATCCTCTTCAGTTGTAACCTTTTCGGCTAACTCTGAAAAATTATCATAATAGCCCCTCTCTTTGAGGAAATCAATCATACGCTTGCCGGTGTTGGAGCCACCGTTGATTATCTTAACAAGCCTACCAACTGTCTCCACTTCATTGTGGATTTCTTGCTCCATAAAATACTTAAATTGAGGTAAAAGTTCGGTGTCCTCAACTCTTAGTCTGGAACGTACAGGTCTCACATCAATCTGCTCACCCTTTGCAAAATGCAGATCTGGCCTGTTCAATTTTTTGAAAACCAAGTCTTTGTAAGCAAATACTTTATATGAGTCTGAGTTAAACTCGATGAACGAGCCCTCTTTCAAATCAACTACATTTTTAGTGAATCGTAAAACTGCGGTTAAATCAGATGATACCAAAGAAAAGGGGTTGTCTTCCTCTAAAACACCTACTCCGAAATAGAGGCTGCTGCCCGCTTTAATACCATAGGTGTATTCTGTGACTGGGTCTACTATAACTGCTGCATAAGAGCCAACAACATCCTTGGTAGCAGTAATAATTGCTTTTCTCATAGATGTGCGGCGAACTTCTAAATCACCCCTTTGGTCACTTGAATATTTATGTAATTCTATGTCAAAATAATGCTCTACCATATGAATTAGCATTTCGCCATCAGTGTCAGACACAAGTTTATGTCCCTGATTCTTTAAAAATGACTCAAGCTTTCTCGTGTTTGTTATATTACCATTGTGCGCTCCATAAAGATAAGTTTTACATCTAACTTCGTGTGGTTGAGCGTTAACCTTGGTTACTACACCGTATGAGGCCCAACGAACTTGTCCGCAAAACAGTTTTCCTGCTTGCTTGTTAATCCCTAAAGTCTCTATAAGGGTACTTGGAGCACCTACATCTTTTAATAGTACTGTGTTTTGCTTGTCATCTTGGAACAAAGCACCTGTGGAGTCATACCCTCTATACTCTAAATTTTTCAATAAACGTGCTGCATATTTACCCATTTTTGGGGTAACTCTTGCAACGCTAAGACCGAGTACACCACAACCCAATCCGAAAATTGGGATCGGTATTCTAATCTGGTCAACTCTCTTAATCAATCTTGCTACAATTCGGAATAAAAACTTCATAAACTCCTTCCTCTTAGTGGGTTACTGGTTGCTGTTAATAAGTAGGCTTATAAAATCTAAGTCTACTTGTTCCGTCAATTTTATGTTATAAGGAGAAGTTTCTGCTACAAAGACATCGTAGCCGTAATTCTCAAAAAGGGCGGCATCGTCTGTGAAGTAAACCTCATCCTCTTTAGCTTTTAAGTGACACTCTTTAATAGTTTTATAATCAAATACTTGAGGTGTATAAACCTCGTATAGTCTCTCTCTATCCACAGTTCTTACTACTTTACCGTTAACGACCTCTTTGACAGTATTCTTTATCTTATGTGCTGGTATAACCCCTTTATACTTTCTCCCTAATTCAATAAGAAGAGAGATTTCTTCTAAACTGATAATAGGTCTGACCCCGTCGTGGATAAGGACGAGGTCTGTATCGTCATCTAAAGCGTGAATCCCGTTAAGGACTGAGTCTTGGCGAGTCGGTCCTCCAGTAACAATCGAAATGCTTTTCGTACGAGACTGCTCTAAAAGCAACTCCCTTGTTTGCTCTATACTATCCTCAGGAGTAGTTACAATTATATTAGAAACGAGTGGATGGGCAACAAACTTATCAACCGTCCAGCAGATCAGAGCCCTCCCGTTAACTTCGACAAACTGTTTCTTTTTGTTCGTCGAAAAGCGGGTTCCTACCCCTCCTGCGGTTATAATTGCAACGTTTTTCACCAATCGTATCTCTAAGCGCTAAAGACCATTTGATTTATTTGAAGAGCTTAGCTCTTAATGTTAATCAAAGAAAGATTTCTTCGTTTGGTCTATCAGTTGCATCAGCATTTGCTTACGGCCTCTTAAGTCTCTGATTAGCCCCTGGTCGTTTGTTTTTGAGATAGCTGTATCGAGATTTTTATCTGCTGAAAGAAAGAGCTTGTTAGCCTCATTTTTGGTTTGGTCTCTTTCGGCAATCAGTCTATTAGCTTCACTTCCGTAAGCTTCTTTTGCTTTTTCTTCGAGATCGAGAAACTGCTCGTACTTAGCATACCCTCTGATCTGAGCTATCTGTGCGTTAAGCATATATGGTTCCGGTAAATTTGAGTCGAGTGAGTTAGCTTTTTGAGCGCTTTTCTCAGCATCGTTAAGTCTACCTAATGCAATGTAGATATCAGCAAGCCTGATATGGACTGTTGGGTTATCAGAATCGATATTTACCAGTTTGAGCAGCGTTTCTAAGGCATCCCTGTTTTTATCTTGTGTTCGATACGCACCTGCCAGACTATAATAAGCATTAGTGTTGCCCGGGCTTTTCTCAATCTGAGCTTTGTATTTCTCAATCGCATTGTCAAGGTTTCCTGTTTTAAGGTAAGCTGAAGTTAGCTTTCTATTTATAACTTCATCCTCAGGAAACATTTCAGAAGCTTTTTCCAAGTAAAAAAGCGACTCTTCTTCCAAACCGTTATCGAATAAAATAACTCCTAATTGATAGTAAGCGCGATCAAACTCTGAGTTAAACTCTATTGCTTTTTTATAAGCATCGACGGCCTCTTCCAAATACTCAATCTCATTGTAGATATTACCTATACGGAACCAAATAAGTTCATCGTGTTTAAGCTCAGCAAGTCGTTCTAAGTTTTCGATAGCTTCCAGATTTTTATCAGATCTACGCTGTGCTTCTGC
>JAJBBL010000074.1 GCA_020532365.1 Candidatus Cloacimonadota bacterium
CTACTTCCAAATTTCCTACATAGTTAGATATTTCTGGGGATTACATTTCAATGTTTTAGCCGTAGAGATGACATCGTCAGAAATATTGAACTACCTCAAAGACATAGACATAGCTGAATACCCTGAAATAATGAAGTTTCTTCAAGAGACTGACTTAGTAAAATTTGCCAAGAAAGAGACTTCCGTTAACAAAGCGATTGAGCTGACCGAATGGTTAGAGAACTACTTAAAATCTTATGAAAAAGCTACTATAGAGTCGGAGCAGTAAGCAATGCTTGAATTTGTGAGACCTTCATTATTCTGGTTACTACTTATCCTACCGGCTTACTGGTATTATGAGCTCTGGTTCAAAAAGAGTAGAGAAGTCAGAATAGATTATAACCGCTTTGATGTTTTGAACGACATCGTAAAACGTAGTAGCTTAATGCGCTTTGTTCCTGTGGTCATACGTTCACTCATCTTCATCTCAATAATAGTAGCCCTCACACAACCAAGGCTTAAAAACCAAAAAGAGCTGATCCGTGGTGAAGGGATAGATATTATTCTCACTATCGACGTTAGTGGAAGTATGCAGGCTTTAGACTTCAAGCCGGTCAATCGATTAGAGGCGGCTAAGAGAGTAGCTCTTGATTTTGTGGAACGCAGGAAGAATGATCGCTTCGGTATAGTCGTCTTTGCCCCACACGCCTTTACAATTTGCCCACTAACTAATGACTTTAATCTGCTTAAACACTCAATTGAAAACATTGATTTCCCTGAGGATGATTCAGGCACCGCCATCGGTATGGGTGTCGCTACTGCTGTAGCTCGTCTTAAAGACTCTACTGCCAAAACAAAACTGATAATACTAATCACCGACGGGGATAACAACGCTGGCGAAATAGATCCTATAACCGCCGCTCATTTAGCTGAGACTTATGGGATAAAGATTTATGCTATTGGCATCGGCTCTGACGGATTAGTTGACTTTCCATTCCAACACCCTTATTATGGCACCCAATATCGAAAAGTGCATATAGATTTCGATATGGAAACATTACATAAGATTTCTCGCATAACAGGGGTTGACAAAGCGTGGAACGCCACAAATACTAAAGAGTTCGAGCACATCATAAAAGAGATTGACTCAATGGAAACTTCTGAGTATGAAATAGAGCACTACTTTCGATATACTGAAGTATTTCATTATTTCCTACTCTTGGCACTCTTTTTACTGTTTATCGAATTCCTATATCGCACATTATTAGGGGTGGAGTTTATATGAAATGTTTAATAAAAAAGCTTACTATAGCTGATGCTACAACTGGAGACTGTTAAAATGAACTGGGGATCTCCTAAGCTTTTATACCTCTTGCTTATTTTACCATTGCTTTTCGTTCTGTTAAGCTTGACCGGCCTATGGAGGAAGGGGCGTTTTTCTAAGTTTGCAGAGGAAAAGTTCTACTCTTACTTCCTTAGTGAGTTCTCAAACTTCCACTGGATACTGAAAAACATTGTCTTCGTTTTAGCTTTATTATTCTTAATTATTGCAGCTGCCAGGCCTCGCTGGGGTAAAGAGGCTCAAATAGTGACTAAAGAGGGTTTGGATATTGCCATATGTATAGACGTTTCTAAGTCAATGGAGGCTACTGATATCAAGCCAAATCGCTTACAAAGAGCAAAAGATCACATCTCACTATTCATAGACCGACTTAATGGTGACAGAATTGCCTTAATCCCATTTGCAGGAGAGAGTTTTGTCCAACTCCCTTTGACTGATGATTACGCCTCAGCTAAAATGTTTTTAAGCCTATTGGATACCGATACGGTCCCTGTAATGGGCACGAATATCGGATATGCTTTAGAAACGGCTTACAACTCATTTCAAGACTCTGAAACCAATAAGGTTATCATTCTTATTAGTGATGGAGAAGACTTGGAACAAGAGGGGATTGATATGGCAAAGAAAATAGGGCAACAAGGGGCTGTAATCTATACCTTAGGCGTAGGCTCATATGAAGGAAGCCCTATCCCAATAAGAAAAAGTAACAATAACATAGAATACGCAAAAGATGAGAGTGGCAACGTAGTCATCACTAAACTCGATGCTAAGAGTTTGACAGAAATAGCTCAAGTCACCAACGGTCGTTTCTACAGAATTACACCACATCAAGCGGAAATTTTCGAAATATTAAAGGCTATCGAAGGTTTAGAAAGAGAGAAGTTTGAGGCAAGAGAGTTTGTTAGATACCGTGACAAATATCACTACTTTGCCGCTATCGCTCTATTTCTGTTAGCCATAGAATTTCTATTCCTAACGAAACGTAAAGTCGTTAAGTCGAGGTATTTATGATAAGATCTACCTGTGCAGGCTATCCTCTTCTGAGTCGATTAACTCTTGCCTTAATTGGGTTAACCCTTACGATGCAGCTCAACGGAATCAACCTCAATTATGAAAAGGTGAGGAAAAACCTTAAGGGTATCAAGTCGTATGAAAAAGAGGACTATCTTTCAGCGAATCAACACTTTAATGAAAACGTTATCGAAAACCCACAAGATGGCACTCTTCACTTTAACTTAGGCAATAACTACCACAAAATGGGGCAACACGATGCCGCAATCAATGAATACGCACGTGCCTTAAGGGATGACAGCTTTAAAGACAAATCCCTCATCTATCACAACCTTGGCAACACTCTATTTGAACAAGAAAAATATAAAGAAGCATTAGAAAGTTTTAGGAACGCCTTAATCAGTAACTCCGAAAATCAAGACTCACGCTATAATTACGAGCTGTTAAAGCAGCTGATGCAAAGAATGCAAGAAGAAGAGCAAGAAAGTGAACAATCAGGGGAAGGGGATAAGCAGGAACAGCAAGATATGACGCCGGCTGAGGAAAGTGATTCTCAAGATGGCGAAGAGGCAGAAATTGCAAAACGAGAAGAGGGTGATGACGAAAAGTCTGATGATGCTGATCCTGAACGACAAAAAAAGCTTGAGAATGCAGAGGAGCTACTAAGGGCACTTATGACACGAGAGAAAGACTTGCTTGAAAAAGAGAAAGAAAGAGCAAAAGATGCAAAACCATTAAAGGGACGGTTCTGGTGAAAAAAATTACGCTGTTGATTACTTTTATAGCTGTATTGATATCCACAGCTTATGGAGATATTTCAGTCGAAGCTTACGTGGACAAAACCACTGTCGGAACTGCAGACCAAATACGCTTCACTATTGAGATTTCTGGTGCTGATGCCTCAAAAGTTGGACAGCCAGAATTACCCGAAATAAAAGGTTTAAGAAATTTAGGGGTGTCCACCTCTTCCTCATCCTCTTATTCGGTTATAAACGGTAAAATTACAAGCTCCGTTACTAAAAGCTACATCTATACCCTGCATCCTACAAACACTGGTAAAGTCCTCATTCCCCCCATCACAATCAAAAGCAAAAACAAGTCAGTCACCACCAGCCCAATAAATATTACAGTAATAGACGGCACCGTTAACCCACCCCCTGTATCGCAACAATTCAATACACCTCAAGCCACAACTGAGCAGATTGGTGACAATCTTTTCATCATTGGCTTGGTAGACAAATCGACTTATTACAAAGGTGAACCGATACCAGTCGAATACAAACTTTACAGCCGATACGACATACATAATCTTTCTTTTGTCGCCGAACCAAACTTTGTCGGGTTTTGGAAAGACGATGTATTCACGGCCAATCGCGCTAACTTTCAAAGAGTTCAATACAAAGGGCAGATGTTCCATATGATGCCTTTAAGAACTGTTGTTCTTTACCCTAATCAAGACGGCCAATTAACTATACCTTCGATGGAGCTTTCGGTTGATATAATTGTCAGGTCACGCAGTTTTTTCGACTTTGATTCAACCAGAAAGATAAACATAAAAAGTGCCCCTATCAACATTGAGGTCAAAGAGTTGCCGATAATTGGACGCCCTGCAAGCTTCACAGGTGCTGTTGGTAACTACCGCATCTCTTCGACAATTAGCGATACTAAATTCAATGTCGGTGATACATTTACTTATCAACTAAAGATTACCGGCTCAGGCAACGTTAAACACTTCCAACCGCCTGCTTTCCCTAACCTACCATTTGTGAGGTTAATAGACCCTGAGATTACAACTGAAGCTAACTACGATAAGAAAAGAATGGTGGGCTCACAAACTGTTCTATACCCTGTTATCTTAACAGAAGATGGTAGTCTCGCTATTCCTCCGATTGAGTTTTCATACTTCGACCTCACTACTAAGAGCTATAAAACTGCAAAAACGGAGCAATACATAGTAAATGTGTCTGAGTCTCTTGTAACGACGAGTGGTGGATACTCAGCTCAAAAAGACATCCTTAGCATTGGTTCAGACGTTATTAACATCCAGAAACAGGCCAAGATTAAACATAGCGCTGTTTTAGTTTATAAGCCCTACTTTTGGTTTATAATCGCTCTTACGCTCCTAACCATCCCATTCTCTATCTACTACAAAAATGAGCGGGATAAGCTAATGAGTGACCGCTCTTATCATAG
>JAJBBL010000099.1 GCA_020532365.1 Candidatus Cloacimonadota bacterium
AGGAGATTGTCGATTCTTTGGAGAGGTTAAACATAAACGTTTTGATTACCATCGGAGGTGACGGAACTCTCAGAGGAGCCTGGGAGATTGGAGAAGAGGTTAAAAAGAGAAATCTAAAAATAGTGGTTATCGGGGTACCCAAAACTATCGATAACGACCTCTCTTTTATTCAGACCTCTTTTGGTTTTGACACTGCGGTAACCGAAGCTGTTCCTGCTGTTAGGGGAGCCCACACCGAAGCAAAGGCCTCAATAAACGGAATAGGGTTGGTGAAGGTAATGGGACGGGAATCGGGCTTTATCGCAGCCAGTACAGCATTGGCAATGAGTGATGTAAATTTCTGTCTGATTCCGGAAAACCCCTATGATTTAGAAGGAGCAAACGGCCTTTTAGCCCACCTGAGAAAAAGGATGCTTGACCGCTCCCATGCCGTTATTTTAGTTGCCGAAGGGGCCGGTCAAAATCTAATGGAACAAACAGGAAAAAGAGATGCTTCGGGAAACAAAAAATTTGCCGACATCGGACTATTCTTAAAAGAGAAGATAGAGCAGTTCTTTAAAGAAGAAAAAATCGAGATGAGCTTAAAATATATAGACCCCAGTTACATTATAAGAAGTGCGCCGGCTAATCCAAACGACTCCATTTATTGTTCAAGGCTGGGAGCCCACGCTGTTCATGCCGCAATGGCAGGAAAAACACAAGCTTTAATATCGCTGGTAAACAATAAGTTTGTCCATATCCCTATAAAAGTGGCAGTTTCAGAGCGAAACCATGTCTCAACGGAAGGGTCTCTTTGGAGGGATGTTTTGGAAAATACACGACAGCCGGCTTCGATGAAGAATTAGGGCTAAATGTGATAAACCCAACTGGTTATATTCTTCAAAGAACATTAAGTTTGATAAATTTTATTTAAATGTAAATTTTGAGGTTTTTAGCAATTTTGTTGTGAAAATACTTTGAATAATTATTTTTTAAAATATTTAAAAAAGGACTTGATTAATTTTAATTAAATCGTTAAATTTTCATCGAAAGGAAAGAATAAGTGGAATAATCCATTTACATAGATGATTCCCAATTTTATTAACTTTTCATAACCTCCTTTTTGTTACCCCCTAGGTTTAACCTCCTTTTCCCTAGGGGGCTTTTTTTATCTCTAAAAGAGAATCTCCATGTAAGCTTTTAAGATTTCATCCCCTTCGCCGTTGGCTAACACTTTATCGGCAAGAACTTTTCCTAATTGAACTCCTTCCTGATCGAAACTGTTAATATTCCAAATCAGTCCCTGAAACATAACTTTATTTTCGTAATGGGCTAAAAGGGAACCCAGTTCTAAAGGAGTCAGTTTCTGAGCGTAAATTAAGGAGGAATAGCGGTTGCCCAAAAATCGCTTGTTGGCATTTTTGTCCTCTTTTCCTCTGGCAAAAGCTACAATTTGGGCAATTAAATTTGCTACCAGTTTAACTTGACTTGTGGAGTTTTTAACTTCCACATCAAAATTTCTTTGGTTCTCTTTGAATCCTATAAACTGCAGAGGGACAGTATCGGTTCCTTGGTGTAAAAGTTGGTAAAATGAGTGTTGACCATTTGTTCCCGGTTCTCCAAAAATAACAGGTCCTGTTTGGTAGTTGATTGCATCTCCAAAACGGTTAACCTGTTTGCCGTTACTCTCCATATCAAGTTGCTGAAGATGGGCGGCAAAACGGATTAGGGCCTGACTGTAGGCCAATATTGCACTTGTGGGCAATTTTAAAACGTTCCTTAAGTAGACTCCGATAAGGGCATCCAAAAGGGGACCGTTCTTTGTAACATCACTTTCCAAAGCGGAAATATCGTTTTGATGGGCTCCTTGTAAAAGTTGCTCAAAGACCTCATAGCCGAAAGCCAAAGAGAGTAAAGTGGCACCGACTGCGCTGGTGGAAGAGTAGCGCCCCCCGATGTAATCATCGATATAAAAAGAGGCAGAAAATTCATTTGAGTTTGCCAAAGGGCTGCTTTTGCTTGTCACTACAACCATATGCTTGGCAACATCGTTTTCGCTGAATCCTTTTTGAAGCATTGAACTCTTTACAAATTGATAGTTTGTTAAAGTCTCCAAAGTTGTTCCGCTTTTAGTAACCAGAATGAAAAGAGACTCTTCTAAATTTATTTTAGAGAGAATTTCAGAAGCATCATCGGGATCGACGTTGCTTATAAAGTGGGCTTTAAGCTCTTTTATGTTTTGCCCGTAGGCATAGCCCTGCAGAGCATGATAAAGAGCTCTGGGGCCTAGGTCACTTCCGCCGATTCCTATTTGAACCACGGTTGTAAAAGCTTTTGCTCTGGAACTGAGAAGTGAGGCTTCTCTCACTCTTTTTGAAAAAGCAGCAATCTTTTGGAGCTCTTTAGCGTAGAAAGAACCTTTCTCCTCTCCGTCAACATGGACTAAATTCTCTTCTCCCAAAACTCTGCCGCGGGCTAAATGATGCAATACAGACCTCTGTTCTCCCTCGTTCATTATCGCACCGCTTAAAATTAACCGGTATTTTTCAATCAATTGAAGTTCATCGGAGAGTTGCTGAAACAGACTCAGATGCTCTTTGCCGACAGGCATGGTTGCCCAGTTATAAGTCAAAGAGCCTCCGATTGGGGTTTCAGAATCTTTTATCCGTTCCTTTGTGAGGCTAAAAGGCATATCTAAAGGGCCTAACTTTTTCAAAGAGTTGTATACTAAAGATTGATCAAGGTTTTTGTAATTCATCTATTCACTCCTACATACAGTTGTTTGTACAATGTATAGCAGAGTGTCGATGAAGGCAAGATTTCAGCTTTAAGATTCGATTTCGGGAATTCTCACCTTAAAACTCTCTAAAAGATCCTCTTTTGTCATCCCCTCCCGAAGAATTACAAAGATGGTATCATCACCGGCTAATGTTCCGAGAATTTCGGGAAGTGCCAAAACATCCAGAGCAAGCGCTACGCTGTTGGCATGCCCGCTTCTGGTCTTAATTACACCGAAATTGTAACTGAACTCAATTGAAAGGACTCCCCGTCTTACGTCTTGGATATAGCTTTTTTCCGATTCGCTGATAAGATCGTTATCGGGTAAAGCATAGTAGTACCCGCTCCAACCATCTGAAATTTTACCGACTTTCAGCATCTTAAGGTCGCGCGATAACGTCGCCTGTGTTACCGTAAAACCCTCTTTTGCCAAAAGCTCCAACAGTGTCTCTTGGTTATCGATTCGGTTGTTTCTAATCAGCTCTTTAACAACAGATAATCGTGTATGACGTCCTTTCATCAGTAACTCCGTATGGTATATTTATCCCTTTTTTCTTGTATGAATATACAGCACAAAAGGTTTAACATCAAGGGAGATTGTGTGGACGAAAGCGCCAAGTAGTTTTATGATTAAGTTAATTAACAGGAGAAAACATATGGCTTTAACAGTTTTAGTTGTAGTTGTTGTTTTAGTTATTCTTTATGGAATTACTACTTACAACAAGTTGGTTCGTCTTCGAAATAAGAGTGAGGAGTCGGCAGCTGCCATTGATGCCCATCTTAAGAAGAGATACGATTTAGTTCCCAATCTTGTAGAGACAGTTAAAGGGTATGCAGCACATGAAAGTGGTACTCTGACTGCAGTAATCGAAGCAAGAAACAAGGCAATGGGGGCAGCAACCTTAACCGAGAAAAACGATGCTTCAAATGCTTTTTCATCGACTCTTAAATCTCTTTTCGCCCTCAGCGAAAGTTACCCTGATTTAAAAGCAAATAAGGGCTTTTTGGATTTACAGTCGCAACTCCAAAAAATCGAAGAGGAGTTGTTACAAATCAGAAAGTACTACAACGCTGTTATAAAAGAGATAAATACACTGACAGAGACGATTCCCAGTTCTATTGTTGCCAGGATTGCAAAATTTACAAAATTTCCCTATCTGAGCATAGAGCAGGAAGAGCGTTCAAACGTAAAAGTGAAGTTTTAGTTATGAGAAGGTTGGTAAAAACCGTCTGTTTTTCTTTGATACTCCTCTTTTTAGTTACACCTATTTTTGCTGCGATTAATTACGAAATAATTAAAGCAGAAACAGTGGTAGATGTGACTGAGCAGGGTCTTTACGATATTAAGGAGGAGTTTCTCCTAAACTTCAAAGAACCGGCACACGGTTTTTATCGTATCATTCCGACCCGTTATAATCTCAGTGACGGCATGGGACAACTGGAAGTTAAAATCTCTAAGATAAAAGTTAATGCTACCAGTCGGATTAATTACCAATATAACGATATGGTTATCCAAATAGGGGATGCCGACAGATACGTTACGGGAGAACAGGTTTACAAAATAAGCTACCGCTACGATATAGGTCGACAGGTAATTGAAAACAATGAAGTCGGTTTTTATTTCAACCTTTTAGGGGATGATTGGGAGACTCCCATTAACCAATTCTCTTTTAGAATCAATTTGCCCAAAGAAGTTTCGCCTAAGGCAGTTACATTTTTCAGAGGAGAAAAAGAAAATGAGGGG
>JAJBBL010000126.1 GCA_020532365.1 Candidatus Cloacimonadota bacterium
AGACGCCTGTGAATATGTCGCAGTCTTGGAAGACGGCTCGGTCGTCGAAGAGGGCAAAGTTGTCGATGTCTTTGCAAGCCCCTCTTCGCCTACCACCAAAGAGTTTTTAGCAAACCTAAGTCCATTAGCTTCCGCCGAGATTCCTAAAAAAGATTCTATTATAAGGTGGTCAGAAGAAGGAGGGCGTTACATCCTCCGATTCCGAGGGGAAAAAACAGGAGAACCGGTTCTCTCTAGAATCCAAAAGAAATTTGACGTTGAGTTTAATATAAGGGCCGGCGGAGTCCAGTATGTTGCCAACGAAGAGGTCGGAACGCTTGTTTGTGACATAATAGGGGAGAGTGATGAGGTTGACAAAGCGGTGTCAGCTTTGCAATTATCGGGGATAATAGTAGAAGAGGAGAATGTTTAAGATGGGAACCCTTTTTACTCTGGTTTGGTCTGCGACTGCTCAAACTCTCATTATGGTATTTTCATCGACTCTCTTCTCACTTGTCTTAGGGCTTCCTTTGGGGATTCTCCTTTGTATAACAGGTCCCGAAGAAGTCGGCGGAATTATTCCCAAACCACTGTTGAACAATATTTTGGGTAGGATCGTTAATGTGTTGCGCTCCTTTCCCTTTATTATCTTAATGATTTTGTTGTTCCCTTTATCAAGAATTATCGTAGGAACAAGTATCGGTACTGCCGCAACAATTGTCCCGCTGTCAATTGCCGCGGCTCCGTTTGTAGCCCGTATCATTGAATCAGCGGTCAAGGAGGTGGATCCGGGGGTCATTCAGGCCGCCCGCGCAATGGGATCTACAACCAATCAGATAATCTGGAAAGTACTGATTCCTGAAGCAATGCCGGCTTTGGCTTCGGGAGTTACTTTGACAATAATTAATTTGATTGGGTATTCCGCAATGGCCGGGGCAATCGGTGGAGGAGGCTTGGGAGACTTGGCCATCCGTTACGGCTACCAACGCTTCAGAGTCGATGTGATGTTTGTTTCGGTTATTATAATCTTGCTGTTAGTTGAAATAGTTCAGGTTGTTGGTAATAAAATCAGTTCTCGCATGATGGCGAGACGTTAAAAAGGGAGAAGAAAATGAAAAAAATAGGAATAGTTTTGATTTTGTCACTTTTTGTGGTGACATCACTGTTTGCGGCAGGCTCAAAAGAGGATGTTAACACCTTAACCGTGGGTGCAACCCCCGAGCCTCATGCGGCTTTTTTAAATTTAGTCGTTGAAGATTTAGCAAAAGAGGGAATTAAATTAAAAGTTGTTGAGTTTACCGACTACGTAACACCCAACAAAGCACTTGAAGATGGGCAAATTGATGCAAACTTCTTTCAGCACATCCCTTATCTTGAATCTTTTAATATTGAACAAGGTTACCACCTTGTAAATGCCGGCGGAATCCACATTGAGCCGATAGCTCTCTATTCTAAAAAAATAAAGAGCCTCAGTGAGCTTAAAAACGGTTCTACCATTGCAATACCAAATGATCCGACAAACGGAGGAAGAGCCCTTCTGCTTTTAGAGAGCGGTAACATTATCACTTTAAAAGAGGGAGCCGGAATCACAGCTACCCCAATGGATATAGCCTCAAACCCAAAGAACTTGAAGTTTAGAGAGATTGAAGCAGCAAGTTTACCGCGGGTGCTTGGGGATGTTGATGCCGCTGTCATTAACGGCAATTACGCAATTCCGGCCGGACTAACGGCTAACAGGGATGGTTTGATTGTTGAAGGAGCTGATTCACCGTATGTAAACGTGGTGGCAGTTAAAGAGGGAAGTGAAAACGATCCAGCCATTAAAGCTCTCGTTAAAGCACTTCAAAGCAAAAAAATCAAAGATTACGTTGCACAACACTATCCAAACGGAGAAGTTGTAGTGGTTTTCTAGATTATGAAAAAGAGAAATCGGCCCCAACTAAATTTTAAATTAGTTGGGGTCATTTTGTTTTATGAGGATTAACATATGAATCTATTTAATAAAAGTTTATTAACACTAAAAGATTTCACAAAAGAGCAGATTATCTATTTCCTCGATTTAGCCGACTATTTAAAAGCAAAAAAGAAAAGCGGCGAAATAAAGCCCCTATTGGAGGGGAAAAACATTGTTCTCATTTTTGACAAACCCTCTACAAGAACCAGATGTGCATTTGAGGTGGCAGCTTTTGATGAGAAGGCTAACGTTACCTTCTTAACAAACAGCCAGATGAATAAAAAAGAGTCGATAGAGGATACCGCAAAAATATTGGGTAGCTATTACGATGCCATTGAGTACCGGGGCAGCAGCACCCATATTGTCCAGCAGTTACAAGCATTCAGCGGCGTTCCCGTTTACAACGGCTTAACCGATGATGATCATCCCACCCAAGTGCTTGCCGATTTTATGACTGTCAGAGAAAAGATAAAAAAGCCGCTGAATGAGATTAAATTTACCTATGTCGGGGATGGGAGAAACAACATGGCCAGAGCATTGGCTATAGGGGCTGCAAAAGTTGGAATGAAGCTGACCATAGTTACTCCTGCAGAGCTTTTCCCTCCCAAAGGATTTAAAGAGGAGATTGACAACATAAACAGAGATTCAGTTGAAATAAGAAGCGATCTCCTTGGTGGCGTAAAACATTCTGACGTTATTTATACAGATGTGTGGTTCTCAATGGGTGAAGAGGATCAGCTTGAAAAAAGGATTGCCCTTTTGCAACCTTATCAGGTGAACAAAAAACTCATAAAGGCAACAAAAAATCCCAAAGTAATTTTTATGCACTGTTTGCCGGCTTTTCACGATTTAGAGACCGAAGTTGCCCAACAGGTCTACAGGAATCACAAAATCAAGGAGATGGAAGTCACCGACGAGGTTTTCAGAGGAGATCACTCAGTGGTATTTGACCAAGCCGAAAACAGGATTCACACAATAAAAGCTGTAATGGTTGCAACTTTAAACAAAGACTTCTCGCTTGATTAAAGTTAAATAGAACTCAATGGCTCTCTTTAGATTCTCTATTGAGAGCCTTTCATTGGCATTGTGGATTCTTTTTAATTCTTCACCGCTCATCAGAGTTGGACTGAAACGATATACACAATCAGAGACCTGTTCGTACCAAATGGCATCCGTGCCGCCAATCATTACATAAGGGACAACTATGGGATTTTCGAAAACGGCCTCAACTGAACTTTTAATAAAGTTAAAAGAGGGAGTGTCGGTAGGTGAAATTCTTGAACGCCTAGTATCAGACAAAGGTTCAACGGTCACAGAATCATCATTTATTCTCTTTTTAGCCCACAGCAAAACCTCTTGTGAGCTTTGACTTGGTAAAAGACGGACATTTAGGATTGCACTTGCAGTGGGGTCTATGACATTGGAAGCTTCACTTCCTTTAGCCATTGTGGCTGCCACCGTAGTCCTAATCAAAGGATTGAGAGTGCTGTTTTTACTAAAGACAAGGTTAATTAAGGGTTTTGTCAGCCACAGGTTTAAAAATACAAAAGCTAACGGAAACGGAGCATAAAGACCGAGAGTGTGAAGCATCTCTTTTATCGGTTTGCAGATATGGGCTCTCATTTTCCTTTTTTCCAAATTGTAGAGGGCTTTGCCAAGAGTAGCTATAGGAGTGGGGTTTTTAGGGGCACTTGAGTGTCCGCCCTCCTTGGTACATTTAATTTTAATGTTTAAATCCCCTTTTTCTGCCACCCCGATAACCGCAACATTCTCTTTTAAACCGGGAAGAAAGTTTTTTCCGACGACACCCCCTTCATCCAAAACATATTCAAAGGTGATTTCATTCTCCAAAAAGTAGGCACAAATCAGCTTCGCTCCAAATTTCCCCCTGACTTCCTCATCACAACCAAAAGCAATGTAGTAAGATCTCTTTGGCTTAAAGTTTTGGGATAAAAGGGTCTCAACAGTTTCACAAATTGCTATCATTTGCCCTTTTAAATCGAAACTGCCTCGCCCCCAGACAAAACCATCTCTTATGGTGGAATCAAATGGAGGATAAATCCAACCATCCTCGTTGGCCGGCACCACATCTTGGTGAGCCAAAAACAAGGCAGGCTTTAATTCTCTGTTCTCTCCTTCCCATTTAAAAACAAGATTTGAGTAGCCTATTTCTATTTTTTCTAACTTGGAGTGCATTAAAGGGTAAGAATCTTTTAAGTGGTTGGCCAAATCATCAAATGCTTTAATGTCGGTCTGGTTATAATTCGGATAAGAAACAGTCTTAAACGAAACTGCCTTGGCCAGCGTTTTACCGGCTGATTTAGCCAAAGCATTTTCAATTCTTTCTGCTTGTAAAGGGGATTTTTGGGGTTTTAGGTTCACTTTTAAAACCAAAGTCCTTAAGAGGGCAACAAGAAGAGGAGAAAAAACTATAATTGCAATTATCAGTAAAGGCATAAAAGCTCCTATAATTCAATTTTATTGATAAGATTTACAACAATATGTTATAGTGTAGCATAAGATTAGTTAAACGGAGAGAGGATGCCTAAAAGAATTGATCA
>JAJBBL010000061.1 GCA_020532365.1 Candidatus Cloacimonadota bacterium
AGCGAGAACATGTCGAAATTACTGTATATAACGTACTCGGTCAGCGAGTTAAAACTTTATGTAGTGAAGTCAAAGAGCCCGGCCGTTACTCGCTAACTTGGGATGGACTAAACGATAATAGCATCTCCACAGCCAGCGGTATCTACTTTTACAAAATGAAAACGTCAAGCTACCTTAACATCAAAAAAATGATGTTAATCAAGTAAGCTTGAACTGCTGCAGTCAAGGGCGTTGAGACCTTTACTCGACGCCCTTCTTTTAATTATAATCCACCCAGCTCATTTTTCATTTGACAGTAGAACCCAGCTTTTCTATTATAAATCAGTAACTTAGTTCTATTCCTGTTATCTCAATGAACTGTTCAGAATATACGTGAGGTTATTTATGAAAGTAAAGTTTAGATTTGTTTTGTTCTTCTCGATCACGATACTTCTATTTGTGTCGCTATTTGTTCTTGTCTCTTACGCACTCCATCGTCAAAACAATCAGCTACGAAACTCGTTAGTAGAGCAATTTTCCACTCGAATGCAGAGCAAGAGTAATCGTCAATCTGCTCATTTTAAACACTTAATTAAGAAATACGTGGAATACCCTGAGCTCTACAGTGCACTAAAAGACCCGTATAATCCTCAGATAGAAAAAAGATTAAACACTACCTTTTCCGTCTCTCAAGTCGACCAAATCATTCTTGTAAACGACGCCTACTCTAAATCTTACTCATACAGTCGCTCTGGTAAAGATCTTAAACTAACCCCTCTTAGCCCTCGACTCTTTAGCAAAATTAAGAGTGAAGATCCGATCCACTTCTTTTCGTATGATGACAATATACTGATCGAATACAGTGCCCTCCCCTTTAAGGAACCTAATCAATCGAGCCGTGATAGCTATGCCGGTTATCTCCTGTTTGCCCGTGAATGGAACCAAACGTTGATTCAAGCATATGAGCAATTCTCTGATTCTGAAGTAAACATTAGAAGTACCCTTCTTGGTGAACTATCCTTGGACAAAGACAAAATAAGCTACAAAGAGAGATTCTATAGCTGGGATGGAGAGCCCATTGTAGACGTCTACTACATTAAGGAATATAGTTTTTTAGCTAACTATACAGAAGTAACCACCCGCTTCTACCTAATCTACACCCTTCTGATATTAGTTCTCATTACCACTTTCATAATCTTTTTCTTACAGCTGATCAACATCCCTCTTAACGTAGTAGCAAAAATATTAGAGACAGAAAACTTAGAACATCTACGTGAATTGGAAAACTCACCAAAAATCTTCCGTGATATTGCCCTTCTGATCAGTGGCTTTTTTAAGCAGCGTGACGAACTTAAAGAGGAAGTTATGATCCGCAAAGCAACAGAGCAAGCTTTGGAAGAACATAAGAGAATTTACTCAACCTTGCTCAATAACCTACCTGGTGGTGCATTCCGTTGTCTCGATGATCAAGACTGGACGATGCTCTTTATGAGCAACGGCTTTGATAGATTTGTGGGATGCTCCATTAAAGAACTAATGCTGCAGGCAGACTTCTCTTTCGAAAAACTTATCCACCCGGACGACCGTCAAAGAGTACGTCAAGAGATCAAAAAACATATAGAATCAAAGAAGCCTTATGAATTGGTCTACAGATTATTAGATGTCTATGGCACACCTCACTGGGTATTAGAGAGAGGTGAAGGAATTTTTAATGAGCAGGGCGGATTCAAATATATAGAAGGGTTTATCGCTGACGTTACCAAACAGAAAGAGGGCTCAGAACATTATAAAACACTCTTCATCAATAGCAGCGTTTCGATGCTAATCGTCGACCCGGTAAGTGGTCAAATTATTGATGCTAACAAATCAGCCGCTACGTTTTATGGATATGATCGAGATGAGATGTGTACTATGAACATTGATCAGATTAACACAATTACTATCAAAGAGGTGAGCTCCACGGTAAGGGGTGCAAAAGCGGGTCCTGATCATCATTTTATATTTAGACATCGCTTGAAAGATGGCACTCTACGCGACGTTGAAACCTTTTCAATACCCATTACTATCAATAGTTATGAATACGTTTACTCTATTATTTTAGATGTGACCGACCGCATATTGGCAGAAAAACAGATCGCCGCCAACCAAGAGTTCCTCAACAATATGTTTAACACCATTCAAGATGGTATTTTGGTGGTAGACCTTGACTATAATATTCTCGCTGCTAACCATATCATCAATAAGTGGTATTCAATTGATGAAACACTTGTGGGGCTCAAATGCTACGAAAAGCTAAGTGAGAACAAACAAATCTGCACCAGCTGCCCAGTTAGAAAAGCAATGGAAACTGGAGAACTCCACAAAGATACTATGGAAATAACTATGGGCAATGGCAAAACCTACTTCAGAGAACACTACGCCTATCCAATGAAAGACTCAAATGGGAACACAATCTCAGTGCTCCAATATATCCGCGATAATACTGAAAGACAGAAAATGGAGGAGGAGCTCCTTAAAGTAGAGAAATTAGAGTCACTCGGCACGTTAGCAGCTGGAATAGCTCACGATTTTAACAACATCCTGAATGGGCTTTTCGGCTATATTGAGATGGCCAAGATTAATTTTAACA
Source organism: Candidatus Cloacimonadota bacterium (assembly GCA_020532365.1). Taxonomy (GTDB): domain Bacteria; phylum Cloacimonadota; class Cloacimonadia; order Cloacimonadales; family JAJBBL01; genus JAJBBL01. Next base: position 2,609 of record JAJBBL010000061.1, read on the forward strand.
CCCCAGAAAAGGTTCACTCGTACCTCACCAGCGCTCTCGGAATTTACGAACGGGCTAAGAACCTCACTAAACAACTCTCTTCATTTACCGTTGAGGGGCGTATAGAAACAGCCCCGACCTCTATCAAGGAGCTGCTTAGCGATACTGTTAACTTTGCTCTAAGTGGGTCTAACATACGGGCTAATATTGTGATACCTGACGATCTATGGCCTTGTAATATAGACAAAAATCAGATTGGCCAGGTTATCGACAACCTTGTTATTAACGCCCGTCAAGCAATGCCAAGTGGTGGAATAATTAAGCTCGAAGGGGTTAATATTCCGAACGAAGAGGCGCCGAACTGGAAGAAGGAGGGGCAAAACTACGTCAGAATAGTTATTACTGATACCGGTGCTGGCATCCCTGAAAACTTCTTAAAAAACATATTCGACCCATTCTTTACAACCAAACAGAAAGGGAGTGGGCTTGGCTTAGCTACTTCATACTCCATTATAAATAAACATAAAGGGCATATAGAGGTCAGCTCTAAACTTGGAGTAGGTACAACGTTTACCATCTACCTCCCAGCAATTGATATAGGAGCTGAACAATGAGTATCTATGTAGGGCTCGATTTAGGTGCCACTTTTCTTAAATATGGATATGGAAACAGTGAATTAGGTCTGCAAAAGTTAACCAAAAGAAGTATTGATACATCAGTTAGTAGAGCTGCATTGTTAGAAGCTTTAGTCGATTCTACAAATGAGCTAATCGAGCCGCTCAGAAATAACCACACCCTAAAAGGGATTACCTTAGGCACTCCCGGAAGCGTCAACCCTGTCACCGGCGAAGTGTTAGGCTCAACCCCGAACATAGAAAACTGGGGAGGAGTTAACCCCAAAACAGTACTCGAAGATACATTTCAGTGCCCTATCTATATTGAAAATGACGCCAATCTAATGGCTTATGGTGAAGCACAATCTGCTGAGCTCAGAGGCAAATCGATCTTAGGGGTTACTATCGGTACCGGCATCGGAGGTGGTCTGATTATAAACAATGACATCTTCCGAGGATCAAACTACTCTGCTCTCGAACTCGGACATACCATTGTTGTGTCAAACGGTCGCCTCTGTGCATGTGGAAAACATGGCTGTGTCGAGGCTTATTCTTCGGCAAAGAGTATCATGTACGATATTTTACACGCCCACGTTCACCCCTGTGGAGTAGAGCTTGAAATAGCGCTATCAGAGGTGAAAACAAACCCAACAGTTGCTCGCATCTTCTATGAAGCTTATGACAAGCTTGGTTTAGCCATTGCTAACTCAGTGACCCTTTTAGACCCAGAAGTAATCATCATCGGTGGCGGTATAACTGAATGCACAAACTTTGATCTGACTCCGTTAAAAACAGCTATCTTTCGCTATTTAACCCCAGAACAGAAAGAGAGCTTAGAAATAAAAACAGCGGCACTACGTAATAGTGCCGCTGTTTGGGGTGGAATACTGTTAGCAGAATGCTCTGCTTGAGCTTTTAGAACCTTTTCATAAAGCGAATCATTGTATCAACAAACTCACTGTTCAAAGGCATTTCAGGGTCGCCATAACTTTTCAAATTCTCTTCAAAATCAAGTGAAGTATCCCGCATCATATGGTTCATCCCATCTATAATCTTCAGTTCCGCTTGCTTATTAGCTTGAGAGAGTAGTTTGGCATCTTCAACGGAGACCTGTAAATCGGTCGTCCCTTGTAAGATAAGGGCCGGTATGTTTAGTTTAGCGAACTCCTCTTTCGGCTCTATTCTTATCATAGACATTATAAAGGGCTGTATCTCTATACGGAACACCGGCTTTAAAACATCACTTACGTTGTGATGAGTCTGCATCTTCGTCAATTC
>JAJBBL010000175.1 GCA_020532365.1 Candidatus Cloacimonadota bacterium
TGACAAATTCCAACAGCTCTTTAAATGTTTTTTCGTTTTCATTGGTAAAGCCCAATAAGAATGTCGATCTGATTGCCGCATGCGGTATCTTTGCTCTGATTTTTTTAATCAAATCAAGATAAGTGGCACCATCGCCTTTGCGCCCCATCATTTTAAGAACCTCTTTTGAGGCGTGCTGAAACGGGATATCGAAATAAGGGACGAGTTTCTCGTTTTCACTAATAAAATCGATTAACTTGAGGGGAAAGAAATCGGGATGGATATACAATAATCTTATTTTAAAAGAGCCTTCTATTGCAACAAGGGCTTTTAATAGCGTTAAAAACTGACTTTCTTTGGTTTTATCAGTTCCGTAAGCAGCCAAATCTTGGGCAATCAGATTTATCTCTCTGACACCTTTGGCTACCAACTCTTTGGCCTCTTGGACGATCAAATCAAAAGACCTTGATCTTAAAGGGCCTCTGATTAAAGGAATTGCACAGTAACGGCAGTTGTGGTTACACCCTTCGGAAATTTTCAAATAGGCTGAATTGGGAAAATTAAACAGCTTTTCCCTTTTTTCAGCCTCCTCTATTTGGGGATAAGGGGGAGTATCGACTACTCTGCCCTCTTTATATAACCGCCGGACAAACTCATTTATTTTTGTTAAATCGCGATTGCCAAAAATCCCATCGGCTTCGGAAAGCTGCAAATCGAGAGGTTGGGCATACCTTTGAGCCAAACAACCGCTGAAAACTACTTTTGCCTCTCGGTTGGCAGAACGCAGTTCAAAGAAGCTTTCAAGCGACTCTTTTCGGGCTGCTTCAATGAATCCACAACTGTTAACCAAAATGAGGGTTGCCTCTTTGGGGTCATTTACACTCACATAGCCCTCATTCATCAGGCGTGTGAGAATAACTTCGGCATCAACTTGGTTTTTGGCGCATCCTAAATTTTCTATATAAACTGTTCTTTTTTTCTCTTGTTTCATCTCTTTTTCCGTTACAACAAAGCAAGTCTCTCTAAAGCAGTGGTCACTGTCAAGTGGCAACCTCTTTTTAATTAACAGAGTGGTTACTTTAGTGGTATAGTTGATTCATTATTAAATTTAAGCAACTGTTAATGGTATATCTGTTTACTTGAACAACTGCTTATCTTGGTATACTATCGCCGCGTATGTGTTAACTTAATGTTTCACATTGGCTTGAGGTGCACAATGACTAAATACATCGTAAGAAGGTTACTGGGAATCATTCCGACACTCCTGGTAATCATCACTATCAGCTTCTTTATTGTAAGAGTTGCACCGGGGGGACCGTTTGACGGAGAAAGGGCTCTTCCCGAGGTTGTAAAGAGGAATATTGAGGCAAAATACCATATGAATGACCCACTTTTGGTTCAGTATGGCCGATATATGTTCGATATTTTCAGGGGGGATTTAGGTCCCTCTTTCCGTTACAAAGACCACGATGTTAATTTCTACATCTTCCAAAGTCTTCCCAATTCAATGATATTGGGCTCTATAGCGATTTCGCTGTCGATAGTCTTTGGGATTATCAGCGGTATGTTAGCAGCGGTCAAACAGAATACCTGGGTCGATTATCTTAGTATGGCTTTAGCTGTTGTGGGTATCTCAATTCCGCTGTTTGTTATCGGGCCGGTTTTGCAGTATGTCTTTGCCATAAAACTGCAATGGTTACCAACCAGCGGATGGTTTAAAACGGGAGACAGTCTAAAGACTCTGATTTTACCGGCAATAACATTGGCTTTTGCCGATTTTGCCACCATAGCCAGGTTAACCCGCTCCAGTATGTTGGAAACTCTCAGAAGCGATTACATCAGGACGGCAAAGGCAAAAGGAATGAAAAAAACCTCAATAATTTTTAAACATTCAATGAAAGGGTCTATGTTACCTGTCGTAAGTTATCTGGGGCCTGCTTTTGCCAGTATTATTACCGGCAGCGTTGTTGTCGAACAGGTCTTTAGAATCCCGGGGTTGGGAAGATTTTTTGTTCAATCATCTTTTAACCGCGATTATACTCTCATAGTGGGCGTGGTTATTGTCTATTCGGTCATCCTTGTCATAATGAACTTTTTGGTTGACATCGTCTATTCAATGCTTGATCCACGCATTACTTACGCTTAGGGAAGCCGGAAAGATGAAAAAAGATATTGAAAAAACCACAAACGAGTTCAACCAAGAGATTGTCGGAAACAGCCTTTCAAAAGATGCTTGGCGTCGCCTTAAAAAGAACAAAATGGCAGTTATCAGCGTAATAATAGTTGCCGTTTATATAGTTTTGGCACTCAGTGCTCCCCTTCTGCCTATTTATCCCTACGACGAGATTATCTTAGACCACCAGCACCTTCCCCCCTCTTTTAAGAAAACATCAGGAGAGTTGTTGCTTGAAAAGAGAATGGCTGAATTATATACCCAAGCTTGGCGTCAAGGCCGAATGGAAGTTACCGAAGAAGAAGATGATATGCTTTGGAACTGGATAGATAATAATGAAGTAACAAAAGTTTGGGATTATATGTACAAATTGGGTAATTACCAGAGTGAAAATGGACTGTATACCTTAAACGCCAACGAGCAACGCTCTGTCGATAACCTCCAAAGAAAATTGAAATCGGATTTGCAGATAACTGTTAAAAAGGTTTGGAACCAAGAGAGCAACCAAGAGAAAATCAATGTTGAGAAACTTGGTGTTGATGAATTGGTGCAACTCTACTCTGATTTAATCGGTTCGACGGTTGAAATAGAGAAAGACCAATATACCCGTGAAATCGGGCAGCAGAAGCTTAAAGTTATCCAGTCGCAAAACACCGATTTAAACAGTCAGGATTTACAGGTTCTGCTTCAGGCAGAGCTAGAGAGTATGAGTCAAAGAGAGAGAGACCTTTTGGTGAAAAAAAATGTGATGGCAAAAATTAACTCGTTTGTAAAAGATGCCGCACTTAGAGACCTGATGGTTGCCGCTACCGACGAAACGGTCGATTTCCCCTTAAACAAAGAAATTTCTATTCAGGGGGGACTGACTGCAAAAATAAAAGCTACGAAAATGCACGACAGACGTTATTTCTTAGGAACTGACCACCAAGGTCGCGATATGCTCAGCCGTATTATTTACGGCGGTCAGGTTTCGATAGCCATCGGATTTATCGGGACAGTCACAAGTGTTCTCATCGGGGTAATTCTCGGTGCCTTAGCCGGATATTTAGGGGGAAAAGTCGATTATATTATCATGAGGATAGTCGATATAATGTACGGTCTGCCCTACATGCTTTTGGTTATCATAGCCATGGCCATTTTCGGCCGAAATATTTTAAATCTGTTTTTTGCTCTGGCTATAATCAGCTGGCTTACAGTCAGCAGGATGGTTCGGGGTCAAATCATGAGTTTAAAAAACCAAGAATTCATTGAAGCTGCCCGCTCAATGGGAGCTCCTACTTGGAGGGTAATTTTTAGACACCTTGTTCCCAACTCCCTCAGTGTAATAATCGTTTTCTCAACACTGAGAATTCCTTCGTTTATTATGACCGAGAGTTTTCTCTCATTTTTAGGTTTGGGAGTCCAAGCCCCTTATGCATCGTGGGGCTCTTTGGTCGGAGATGCCGTCAGCGGAATGACACTGTACCCGTGGCGCCTTTTCTATCCGGCACTGGCAATGACTATCTTCCTTTTTGCTATGAACTTTTTGGGAGACGGTCTCAGGGATGCATTTGATCCACAGAGCAAAAATCAGTTATAGGAGTTTCTGTTGTGACTGCAACAAAATCACATGGTGATAATACACTGCTAGAGGTTAAAAACCTTAAAACATATTTTAAAACCGACGCCGGTATCGTTAAAGCGGTTGATGATGTCTCTTTTGTCCTTGAGAAAGGGGAAACTTTGGGAATCGTCGGAGAATCGGGGTGCGGGAAATCTGTTATGAATCTCTCCATTATGCGTCTGATTCAAAGCCCGCCGGGAAAAATCGTCGGAGGGGAACTTTTTTATCAAGGCAAAGACCTCCTAAAACTTTCAGAAAATGAGTTTAGGAGTTACCGGGGAAATGAAATCTCTATGATCTTTCAGGATCCGATGACAAGTTTAAACCCGTTTTTAAAAATCTCGACTCAGATGGTCGAAACCATCCGTCTCCACCAGAAAGTCTCTTACAAAGAAGCCCTAGAAAAATCGGTTGCGATGTTGAAACTTGTCGGTATTCCTGCAGCCGAAGAGCGGGTTCATAACTATCCGCACCAGTTTTCGGGGGGAATGCGCCAGAGGGTCATGATTGGAATGGCTCTCAGCTGTGAAGCCAAAATACTGATAGCCGATGAACCGACAACGGCTCTTGATGTAACCATTCAGGCTCAGATTCTTGAATTGATAAAAGAGCTGGCTCAGAAGATGGATACTTCGGTTATTTTAATAACCCACGATTTGGGAGTCGTTGCCGGCTTATGCGATAAAGTCTGTGTTATGTATGCCGGCAA
>JAJBBL010000037.1 GCA_020532365.1 Candidatus Cloacimonadota bacterium
CTTTTTAGCATAGTCTTTCCCGTTTGCCAATCGATAGCCATACCGTAAACCGTATTGATTAGCGCCAATGAGTCGGCACCACCCTGTTCAGCGGCGGTAGCGATCTCTGTTATATCGGTAACGTTAGGGCTGAGTTTGACAATCAGTTCTCGGTTCGGACTTCTCTTAGAGTTTAGCTCCTTGATTAAATTGTAAACCGCCTCGGGGTCAACGCCAAAACTGATCCCCTCTTTCTCAACGTTCGGGCACGAAATATTAATCTCATACCCCGCTATTTTTTCTACTTTCTCAAGTTTCGTTAGCATCTCAGCAAACTCCTCAATACTGGCGCCCGAGAAGCTGACAATTAGGGGTACTTGATACCCGTCAGGCGCAGTTAAGAGTTGAAAGTAATTGTCGATATGATCTTTGATAAAGGAGTCGAGCCCCGGGTTTTGTAAACCTATAGAGTTTAGTAGTCCACATTCCGTTTCATAGATACGGGGTGGCTGGTTACCCTCTTTCGGCTGCGGAGTAATTGTTTTGGTGACCAATGCACCTAAATGGTGGAGCGGCATAATTCTGCCATATTCTAAACCAAAAGTTCCGGAGGCGACTGTGATCGGATTTCGAACCTTGAGTTTGCCAAGCGATGTGTTAAGCTTATTCATCCCAGATTACCCCCTTTGCTTCAAAAATAGGACCGTCATTACACACAGTTTTGTAGACCCGTCCCAGCTTGGTATTTATCGCAACGGCACACCCCATACAGGAGCCTAACCCGCACGCCATATATTCCTCTAAAGAGACGTAGAGCTCAACGTTTGAAGGCTCGAGTAGTTTTGAGATATGCTTCATCATACCTTTCGGTCCGCAGCAGTATACAGTGTCGATAGCTTCTTTTTCAATGATTTCCAAGATGCTGTCGGTGACCAAGCCTTTAACACCGACGCTTCCATCTTCGGTGTAAATTTTATCGGCGGGGAAAACATCATCTTTGCTCCTCCCACCGTGGAGCCAAATAGTAAGATTGTTCAGCCGTTCTAATTTTTCTTTCAGGTAGAATAGTGGTGCGTATCCGATACCGCCACTAATTAGTAGCACGTTTTTATGCTCAGCTATTGGGAAACTGTTCCCTAACGGACCTAATAGTCGTAACCCCTCTCCAATCTTAAGCTTAGCAAGCTCATTAGTCCCCTCGCCAACTATTTTTACCATAAACTTGAGAGCTTCATCAGTAGAATGATAAATACTAATCGGGATATGCAGCCCTTGTTCTTTTTCTTTGCTTTTTAACAGGTAGAACTGCCCGGGGCATGGGGTAGATTTCAGTGCATCAGTCTCCAAAATAAAGTAGCTTGAGTTGAGCGTATTGACTTTTTGCACAGCTACGATTGAGTATTCAGTAGTCGCTAAATCTTTCATATCTTAACTCTTTGTCCCGGCGCCCCAAGTGACGACTCCATCGCAAATAGTGGTATCGACTCGTCCCTTAAATGTTTGGTTAATAAAGGGTGTATTGTTTGATTTAGAGACCATTGTTTCAGCTGAAAAATGGATATCCCCTTCTAAATCGACTACCGTAATATCGGCTAAGCATCCCTCTTTTATCAGGCCGCTATTAATTTTAAGAAATTTTGCAGGCGAGGTGGAGAGTTTTTCAATTAGCTTTGTGAGCTCAATTTTGTTTTCCAAAACTAACTCCGTATAAAGTGAGGCAAAAGAGGTTTCGAGAACGTTGATTCCAAACGGAGCCAAGTTAAACTCTTTTTCCTTTTCAAAATCGGAGTGCGGAGCGTGATCAGAGGCTATAAAATCGATAGTGTTGTCCAAAAGCCCTTCGAGACAGGCCAAGCGATCCTTCTCCGTTCGTAAAGGAGGCTTAACTTTTGTGTTGGTATCGTAGTTATCACACGCATCTTCAGTTAAGAGGAGATGGTGTGGGGTAACTTCACAAGTCACCTTAACGCCACGGCTCTTCGCTTCTCTAACCATTTGAATAGCCTTAGCGGTGGAAATATGTGCTATGTGTAGATGACAGTTTAAGTTTTCGGCAAGCATAATGTCCCTTGAAATGATGATTTCTTCAGCCAAAGCAGGTATCCCGCCGAGTCCAAGCTTAGTCGACATTCTGCCAGCATTGATTTGTCCTTTGGCCGATAGACTATAGTCCTCCGCGTGTACTATTACTGGAATGTTGAAGTTCGAAGCGTATTTCATTGCGTTCAGCTTAATCTTGGTATTCTGTACACAGCCACCGTCATCACTTACCGCAACGATACCACCTTCAAGCATACTCGCCACCTCGGTCAACTCTTTGCCTTCAGACTTTTTAGTTAAAGCACCGATAACCGAGACTTTACAGTATCCGACGTCTTTAGCCTTTCTTTTAATGTATTCAACAGTGGCTATATTATCAACTATCGGGTCGGTATTTGGCATGGCGCAAATTGTTGTGTAGCCGCCTTTTGCAGCCGCTTTAGTGCCGGATATAATATCCTCTTTATGTGTCTGACCTGGGTCTCTAAGGTGGGTATGTAGGTCTACAAACCCTGGAAATACGTGTTTCCCTTCAGCATCTATAATTTTGGTAGCCTCTGTTTCATCAATGCTTGGAGCTACTCTTTCGATTTTTGTCCCTTTGATAAGCACATCGAGCTTCTCGAATTTATCACCTTGATAGACCAGTCCGTTTTTTACTAACATCTCAACCTCCTACATTCTTCCGCCAAGCATCAGGAATAACAGAGCCATCCTTACGGCTACACCGTTGGTGACCTGTTCCAATATGACGCTACGGCTACTGTCTGCGATTTCTGGCAGGATTTCTATTCCTCTATTCATAGGCCCCGGGTGGAGCACTAAGGCATCTTTTTTAGCATACTTCATAGTTTCTTTTGAAAGGGTAAAAAGCTTTGAATATTCCTCGAGGCTTGGAAATAGACCTTCCGACTGCCTCTCCAATTGCATCCTAAGTCCCATTACTACATCTGCGTCCTTGAGAGCAGTTTTAAGGTCATATTCAACCTTACACCCATATACCTCGCTCATCTGACTCGGCATAAGCGTTTTAGGACCGCACACAGTGACCTCTGCACCAAGCTTTCTCATCCCTATTAGGTTTGAGCGTACGACGCGACTATGCGCAATATCACCCACAAGAGTTATTTTTAAGCCGTCGAGCGATCCAAGTTTTTCCCAGATAGAAAATATGTCCAAGAGTGCTTGAGTGGGGTGAGCGTGATGTCCGTCACCGGCGTTAAGAACAGGTTTGCCTGTGTGTTTATGAACAAGTTGTGGGGAACCAGGAAGGTTATGTCTGATCACGTAGAGGTCAATTCCCATCGCATTGATCGTGTAGACGGTATCTTGTAAACTCTCACCTTTTGCGAGGGATGAGCCGTTGGATGCGAAGCGTACGATGTCAGCGCTAAGTCTGTCCGCAGCAAGCTCGAAAGACATTAAAGTACGTGTGCTGTTTTCAAAAAAGAGGGTACATATCGTTTTCCCTTTCAAAGTGGGAAGCTTTTTATAATCACGCTTATTGATCTCTTTCATCACTTTACTCGCCTCGAGAATAGCGTATATCTCTTCTGCGGTATAGTCGTTCAGATCGTATAGGCAGCGGCCGACAAAGTTAAGTTCATTCTGCATTAAAACCTCCATTGATATTTTGTATAAGGAATTTTGGAAATAGCGGTTACTGAAGGTTAACTTTATGTTGGCACTTGATGCATAACTTCCTCCCTTTATGCCTCACTGGACACTATTAAAAGGTTTTCTCTAAAACTAATTAAGGAAAAATCGACGTAGAAAATTGTCAAGAAGAGATTCAGCCCGAATCAGAAAAGTGTACTCATCTAAAAGAGATGTTTTATAGCCTACATTTAGCAAAAAGCTCTCCGATTGCGTAAAGTGTTGCACAGCATGACGAACCAAGGAGAAAGCAAGGGGTAATTCCGTAGGCGGACATGAGCCGGCTACGGTACTCTCCCTTACTTTCCAGTAAGGTGAAGGATTTTATTTATATGCGTATCTGTAGTTTACATGGCTCGTCGAAAAACAGTTTCTATAAAGGGGCGAAATATCCGTTGAATATGACGAATGAGAAGAAGAGTATTATTATGCTGTTAGTGTAAGAGCGGGTTAGTTGTCGAAGGTGTAGTATTTTTGTGTGTGGGCGGAATAAGATCTGGAGACGATTAAAATGGGTAATTAAAAAAGGGGCAGATACTAAACGTATCGGCCCCTAACTTTTATCAATAAACTCAACTTAGTGAGCTTATTTCATTAAGATCATCTTCTTGGAAGCGGTATAGCTACCATTCTGCATTCTGTAGAAGTAAATTCCGCTACTAACAGATTTGTTAGCAGCATCTTTTCCGTTCCACTCAACCTTATGATAGCCAGCGTTTAAATGGTCGTTAATCAGTGTTTTAACTTTCTGACCACGGCTATTGAAGATATCGATA